>DDLS01000200.1 GCA_002340255.1 Cyanobacteria bacterium UBA2566 | reverse complement strand
ACTGTACTCCGTTACAGCGCTTTGCGCTGTAATTATGATTGATAAACCAATCATGAGCCACCTGCCCAATACCCCCCACTCTCACAGAAAGAACTAATCTTCCGGCAACTGATACTGACCGACAATTTTCTTGGCAAACTCTGGCACATGCTGCTCTAATTTTTCCGGATAGTTGCGTTTCGTATATAGGTAGTTGCGGGTAAAGTGGGAATCGATGGAAAAGCGGGCGTATTCTAACCCTTTGGGGCCGATTTTTTCGATGACTACGCCCATTAATTTGGCGGCCCACATGGGCAGGGTAACGCCTCGATCGTAGGCGGGAATGCTTTGTTGCACGGCTTGATGGCGATCGCCTTTTGACATCACGGGCTGAGTTTCCAGTTGCTCCATGGCCAGATCCAGCATTTCTTGACCTGTATCATTACGAACAACAATCCATTGCCAACCGAAGGGCGCGCCCATATAGCCCACGACCAAATCTGCCAGGGAGTTCACATAGTCAAAGCAGGTCATACAGGAGGGTGCGAACACATCCTTAAGTTGATTGGTCTTCAGTCCGAAAAAGGGCACGGTTTCCGTAGAGCCATCTTCATGTTTGAAATGCACCCGAAAATCCTGCATAAACTCGTAGTGAACGACGGTTTCCGGCGATCGGCTGGTGGTTTCCAAAAACTTTTGCAACCCAGCGCGAGTTACATTATCCACACAAGGGGTTCCCAACACATAGAGTTTCTCTAACCCCAATTCCTTCTCAACCGCTCGCAGGGCTTGAATTTGACAGCCCACGCCGATCGCCAGCAAACGCTTCATGCCCGACTGTTCCACCTGCTCCAAAATCGACAAATTCGGGGAAAGCGTCGGCTTATTCACCCGTGCCGCGAGAATTTCCTCTGGAGTGCGGGCAATCACCGGCATTGGTTGAAATCGATCCTCCGGGGTGTTTTGAACGCATACAACCCCTTCTACCTTGCCCTGAGTCAACATTTCAATGGCGATCGTACTCACAATTCCTGTCCATTGCGCTCCCTCAATGGGTTCTACTTTCCGCGCCGCCATCATCTGCTGGTGAACGCCAAAATAGAGTTCATCTTCATTCTCCAAATCACGCGCTCTACCATGACTTTCCGTTTCCAGTCCTGGAATCTGCTGATGAATAAAAGCGCAGGCTTCCTTAACGTAGTGAATATAGTAAGTATCGCACAGCCCACATTGACTACAGAGTTCTTTCGCCGGAGGCACGCTACCGGGTTTGAGGGCTTTAGCTTTATGGTGCTTGGGAGCAGTCGAAGTCATGAGGGCAACACGCGATCGCAAGAGGACAACTTCTTATTACCATACCGCTACGGAGACCCTTGCGCTAGGGGATGGGGACATGGAGGGATTGAGAGGTTCTGTTAAATGCTCTCTTAGAAACAGAGATCGCAGATATTTAAACTACCCGTAAAGAGCAAAATCTGGTTTTTCCTATTCCCTATTCCCTAGCGCGAAGCGCCATAGCACCTCGTTAAACCAAAGAACCCCCACAACTTGAACCCGCTCCTGCTGTACAACCGTAACAATAGGAAGCGGTTCTCACCTGTTGAATTACATCTAAAGTTCCCCAGTCTAACAGTTGGGCTACGGTTAAGGTTTCTCCAGTGGCAGTCCGTGCAGGAATGCCTTCCATTTGATTAAAATCACAATCGTAAACTTGCCCTAAATAATCCACCGATAATTCTTGTTTGCACATCAGACTAGAGATAGTCTGAGGATTAAAATTATCTTCCAAGAAATTCAGATACGGTTCATAGATACTTCTCCTTTGAAGATGGAATTTTGTGCGCCCAATGGGTAAGTTCGTAATCGTCAGCAAGGAATTAAATTCGATCTGAAAATGATCCTGCAAATACTGTTTATAGGCACTCTCTAAGTTCTGTTGATCTGGCGTTAAGGAAAACTTCTCTGAATTCGGAATTGCCGGATTATAAACCAAATCTAGAACGAGATGCGGATCTCGACCATAACCGAGTTGATTTAATTTTTGCAGAGCGCGAATTGAATCGTGATAAACTCCATTTCCACGCATTTTATCCACATTATCTTCCAGATAACAGGGTAAAGAGGCAACTACGCGCACCTGACGATCTGCAAAGTATTGGGGTAAATCTTGGTAACCCTCGACAAAAAAGATGGTTAAATTCGAGCGCACAATTACTTCTTTACCCGCTTTTCTCGCTGATTCGACAAGGGAGCGAAAGCCATAATTCAGTTCTGGCGCTCCTCCCGTCAGATCGACCGTTTTGATCTGGGGAAATCTTTCAATCAGTTCAATCAGTTGATTGCAGATTTCTGGAGTGAGTTCTTCTGTGCGTTTAGGCCCTGCTTCGACGTGGCAATGGGTACAGGCAAGGTTGCAGCGTTTACCTAAATTAATTTGTAATACCGTAATTTTCTCTTTGGTGAGGGGAGCCTGAAGTTTACGCTCAAAGGGGGTAATGTTGGTCTGAAGCATGGGCAAAAAGGAATGGGGAATAGGGAATAGGGAATGGGAAATAGGCTATACCATTTGTGTCCTAACTGTTTTATCCCTTAGATACTCTATCTTATTTGAAGATATCGTGCCATGCATGGATGAGGGGTCAATGGAGATAGACAGGGTGGGAATCATGAAGTTTTGTAACAAATTGCCGTATCTTGGGGCGATCGCCTGATAACTCCCTAACCACAAGGGGAGATCAACATGCTAACTACTCAAATTCTATTAGCAACTCAAACCGTTTCCCCACTCCATCCTGCCATCATTTGGGTTATTGTTGGAGTGATTCTCGGATCGAGCGAACTGTTATTACCCAAAACAGTTCCTAAAGCCTTTAAATTTATGCCCTTAATTATGGGCATTTGCGCCTTGATTGTCGCGTTTCTCCTCTGGCGCAGCAATGTCTTTTACCGAATTCCCCATAGCTTACAAATTCTCTATTGGATGTCCCTATCTGGTGCTTGCACCTTATGGATAAGACCCCTGTTTAGACAGAAAAAAACATCGAGTTTATTTGAAACAACTGAAGCCATTACCCTCACGGAAATTCCGGCTGGAGAAATAGGTCGAGTCCGGTTTGAAGGCAATTCTTGGGCTGCTTCTTGTGAAAATCGCCGCCAAGCTATTCCTGCACACACTAAAGTCTATGTCCTGCGTCGAGAAGGCAACACCTTAATTGTTGTCCCCAATCATCTCTTAGATGTTTAAGTCTATTGCTTATCCTGTCAACTTTATTTGGGATTTTAATCATGATTGAAGTCTTCTTATATCAATGGTTCCTGTTCTTGTTCTTTGCCTTAAGCGGAACCTCCCTTGCTGCTAGTATGAAGGTGGTTAAACAGGGCGATCAAGCCTTGGTTGAACATCTGGGTCGATATAATGGCAAAAAACTCGAACCTGGACTGACGTTCTTAGTGCCCTTTTTTGAACAAGTTGCCTATAAAGATACTCTACGCGAACAACCCTTGGAGATGAAGCCTTTAGCTTGCTTGACTAGCGATCGTATTACTGTCACCCTCGATATGATTGTCTATTGGCAAATTCTCGATCTGGAAAAATCTTGCTATAAAGTCAAAAACTTGCGTCAAGCAGTCATTGATTTAATCGAGATTAATATTCGCACCGAACTGGCAACGGTTGAATTGAACGATCTGTTTACCGTACGAGATCAACTCAATGAAACTCTGGTGCAAAAATTAGATGTGGCGACAGAACCTTGGGGCATTAAAATTACCCGAGTTCAACTGCGGCAATTTCAAATTGGAGAGCCGTTACGCCATGAAGCGCTAAAACCTTTGCTTGTAAAAAACGCATCAGCGAACCTTTCTCTTCAGTCCACCCATAGCAATTCTTAATCCTCTGAGAAACCCGGTTTCTTGAAGAAACCGGGTTTCTGGCTGCCACATAAAATTTGGCGAACATCATGGTGATTTTAGAAAAAACAACAGCCGATATCTGGGATATTTAATTGGAACCTGTGGGTTCGTTAGTGAAAACTTTCCAAAGCTACCGAATTATGTTATGATTAAATAATGGTTAATCGTTTTCTTTGAAATTGGGAATTCAGCCCAATCTCCAGGTACAAATGCAAACGATCAACCACAGGCACCAGTTTCTCGGGCTAAATCTGGGAACCGGGCGCAAACCGCTCCCCAATTTGAAGTATTAACCTAAATTCCACTTATGCTACCTAAAGCCGATCTGCTCAAAGGTGTTGAAAATAGAGAAGAAATGGCCCAAATTTTGGATCGGGCAGAACGAGCGATTAAAACTTGGGAAGTCGTCACTACGGACTTTTTATCGCCTGCGATTTTAGCCGAATGTGAAACGGTGTTTAAGGGGTTGACGGAAGTTCATTTAGTGGCTTGGGGAGGATATCCCCAAGCGGAACGCAAACGGTTAGGTATTGCCCGGGAAGAGGTTCCCTTAGAGCCAGAAAATGTGGAAGTCTCGGTATTGGAAATTGCGGGTAATTTTCTGTTTGACACGGCGACTCACCGCGACTTTTTAGGGTCAATGTTAGGAACCGGAATTGTGCGGGAAAAAACGGGTGATATTGTGGTTTTGGGAGAGCGAGGAGCGCAAGTTATTGTGGTTCCGGAATTGGTGGAATTTCTAGAGATGAATTTAACTCAGGTGCGCTCGGTTCCGGTGAAAACCCAAGCTATTGATATTGGGGAGTTGAAAGTGAGAGAACCGAAGCGCCAAGAAATGACGACAGTGGAAGCTTCGATGCGTTTGGATGCGATCGCCTCGGCTGGGTTTCGCGTCTCCCGTAGTAAAATGGTGCAGATGATTGAAACTAAGGATGTGCGGGTGAACTGGAAAGAGGTTACCCAAGCTAGTCATACGGTAAAACCGGGAGATTTAATCGCTATTCGTGGAAAGGGACGCTTGGAAGTCAAGGATGTAGCGATGACGAAAAAAGAGCGCTATCGGGTGCAGATGGTTCGATGGGTTTAGCCTGAAATGTAGAAGAGGAAGCGATCTCACTGTTGCTGAAACGGTTATTTACGGTGGAAGAGTACCATCGGATGGGTACGGCTGTCATTTTGTCTGCGGGCGATCGCAGTCATTAAACAAAAGAGACAGCCCATGTGGTGATTAAGGCATTGCTATAAACGAAAATATCCCACTGTTCTTTTAGCTGGACAAGTGGGATATTTTTTCTTTCTAGAGATATCGACTTATCGCAAGAAACTACTCACTAACCACAACGTAAAAAAAGCAACTACAGCCGCGAATTGATCGCTGTTAACTTGACTGACGTTGGCTAACCCCGCTCCTAAAAGGCTACCGAGCAATAACCCAGCGATCAGTCCCCCAACGGTAAGTAAGACCGATCTCCCAAACTTATTTTCCTTGCGGTTCAAGAAATAAATGCTGGCCACCACCCCCGCTAGAAGTGTAACCTGGAGAGGAGACTGACTACCCTGGGGGGTGGGCAGGAGGGCGACACAACTCATTAACACTAAATAAACGCCCATAGGCAAGAGAATATCTGCTTGACTGGGAGTATCCAGATAGGATTGTAACCAGTTGGGCATGGAATTCCCAGGAGTTGGGGGAGCCTTCGGTTGAGTCACCGTTGCTTTTTCCGGAAACCGGATGCGATCTGGAACTTTGAGTTTTCCCTGTTGCCGCATTCGGAGACGATCCATGAGAACGGCATCATAGGCGGTCTCAATGGCTTCCACTTGTCGGCGATCGCCACTGTGTCGATCCGTGAGGCTCTGACGGGCCTGTTGAATTTCCTCAAACGAGGCATTTTCGCTTAACCCCAAGGTTTCATAAGGACTTTTGTCACTCATCTTCTTTTTAATTCCCTCACAATCATTCAGCCCTCCGATCGAGGAACCGTAGGAGTATAGACTTCCAGCTTACATAGCTTATACAAGCTTGGTTGCTCAACTCAATGGTTGACCCGGTTTCTAGCACTTGCCAAATTAGCCTAAACTTTTTTCACCATTTTAACCATTTTATTAGTGCCACTTTAACATAATTCTTAATAGAGTTGGCTACCCAAGCAATCAGCACCGATAATAGATAATCTAAGCTCCTCAATGACAGATCGCCCCATCTTTTTGAGCCAGGAACGATCTGCCAGCGGGCTTAGGCTGCCGTTATTCTAACGGCAAACCTGTATCACAGAGCCACTATGGCCAGATACACTTGAGGACGAAACTGCCAGTCTTGGGTCTGTTTGTCAACTCGCAAGCATATATCACAAGGTTATTCATATGGCTTCAGCCAAGATTCTTGTCGTAGATGATGATCCTGCAATTCGTAATCTAGTCTTTCGCTATTTGGGCAAACATGGCTATGAACTTGAAAATGCTCCTGACGGAAAAACCGGCATGACTAAGTTCAAGCAGTTTCGCCCCGATTTGGTAATTTTAGATGTTAATTTACCGGACGCGCTAGGTTACAATCTTTGCCAGGAAATGCAAACTTTAACGGATGTTTTTGTGTTGATGCTTACGAGCCGCACGGATACATCAGATAAAATTATTGGCTTTGAAAAGGGAGCCGATGATTATCTCACTAAGCCTTTTAGTGTGGAAGAACTCAAATATCGCGTAGAAGCTCTACTGAAGCGCCAGCGCACTGTGACGACTCCTGAGCGTCAACTGATTACCCATGGTCAGTTGTCTATTGATCCGGAACGTCGAGAAGTGATGTTCCAAGGGGAGCCAGTGATGCTAACTGCTTTAGAGTTCGATTTGCTGCATGTTCTAGCCAGCAACCCAACCAAGGTGCTGCGGCGTTCAGAGTTAATCAGCCAAGTATGGGACTATGAACACCAGGGCGATCAGCGGGTTGTTGATGTGCATATTGGCCAAATTCGGAAGAAGTTAGAAGCAGATGGGGGACATCGGTTTATTAAAACGGTGCGGGGTGTGGGCTATAAATTTGCACCTCCCGATACTGTATTGGATTAAACTGATTTGGGATTGCCCTGTCTTTCTGCGGATATGGAGGGGTTGAGATGGGAGGTTTATCTACCCAGTCTTTGGAATAAGCGCCTGACTTTCTCTAGGTCTTTGTCTCCTGGTTGGCGCTCAACTCCACTGGATAAATCGATGCCTTGGGGAGAGAGATGCTGTAAAGCTCTGTGAATATTATCAGGGGTTAATCCTCCCGCTAGGAGCCAGGGTAAGGGAGGAGTAAAGCTCTTTAAGTCTTGCCAATTGAGGGTTTGACCTGTTCCGCCAAGTTGGTGGGGGTGATAGGCATCTAAGAGTAGGGTATCGACACAGGTTTGATAGGTGGGAATTTGATTTAAGGTTTCTGGAGTGCGGACTCGAAAGGCTTTGATTAGTTCGATCTGGGGTAGATGTTGGTGTAGGGTTTGGCAAAATGAGGGGTCTTCATCACCATGGAGTTGAATTCCAGTCAGATGACCTCGGGTGACGGTGTGGGAGATTTGCTCTAGGGTGGCGTTGACAAATACGCCGATGCGATCGATAGATGGGGGCAGTTGGGTACAGATCTGTTGGATCTGTTGGGGTTCAATGTAACGGGGAGAGCTGGACACACAGATGAATCCTAGGGCTGTAGCTCCTAAATCGGCGATCTCCACCGCTTGGTCAACTTGGGTAATGCCACAAATTTTAACGCGCATATTTGCTCCGGATTCTGGAAATTTTGTATCAAAATTTTAATAAACTTTAAGGAATGACACAAAAAGAAAGTTTTGTCATCTTGCTTCTTATAATAGTGAGGACTTTTTACCGGGATTAAGGAGCGAAAGACCTATGACCTCAGAATGGTCTCTCAATATTGGACTGATCATGATTGCTTGTAATATTCTAGCGATCGCCATTGGCAAATTCACCATTCAACAAAAAGGTGTTGGCCCCGGCTTGCCTGCTGGCCCCTTCTTCGGTGGCATGGGAATGGCTGAATTACTGGCGACCACCAGCTTAGGTCATCTCCTAGGTGCTGGCGTAATCCTAGGACTCAGTGGTACTGGAGCGATTTAATCTCCCACAGGGTTTGGAAAACTTGGGGAGTATGGGAGTCTGGGGAGCATCGTTTTCCTGATTTTCCCTCTCCCCAACTCAATTACCCGTTACTAGCGCGCAGCGCTCTAATTGCTGTCCACTCTTGTTCAGAGAAAGGTTGTACCTGAATTTCCATCTTAAAGGTTTCGCAGGCTGCTTGAGTCAATGTATCGACTAGATGAGAAAAACTCAGAGTTGCTAAACTCGGTGGAGGTTCTGGAAGTAGCTCAGAAAATACCTGATGCCATAATTGGCGATCGGGATTCAGACGCATAGAGCCATGTTGGAGAACGGTGGAACCCTGCCAAACCTGAGCGCTACCAATCAGCTTATAGCCAGAATCTAAGATTAAATCTGCTCCCGTCGCCGTGGCAAAACAATTGGGAACTCGGGCATAGCCTCGCCCAGCAGAACCGTAGTCTAATTCAAAACCGAGCGATCGCCACCCTCGAATCAGAAACTCACAAATCTGCTCATAAGCTGCCATTCGATGAGCAAACCGTCCAGAATATACCAGAGCATAAGTTAAATCTCCTTGATGGAGAACCCCTCGCCCCCCCGTTGGTCGCCTCACCAACTCTACGGGTTTTCCTTGCCATTGCAAACCTTGCCAAGACTCGGGCCAGCGTTTTTGGTGATACCCCAAAGAAATCGCCATCGGCTGCCAGGTATAAAATCGCAAGCTAGGCGGCTGATTGCCCTGTTGATGCTGTTTCCAGAGCCAGCGATCGATCGCCATTTGCGATCGGCCCGACTCCTCAATTAAGGGAATAAACCGCCACTGTGCAACCAAAACTACTGTCCAAACTCAGCAATCAGAGCTTCATCATTATCATCAGCAATATTGGCCACTAACGTAATCGCTCGTGCAATTTCCCCTGGGGACAATTCCGCCACTGTGCGAGTCGCGACCACCACCACCCGGTTATCCACAATGGCAAAATGAGCCTCAAAGGTTTTCAGCCAATTCATTTCCAACAACTTACGCATCAATTGTGCTTCCTCTTTAGCTGGTAGCGATAGCACATAAGACCAGACCGTTAAGCTATCATCATCGGTTTGACCCGTCAGTTGCACATAGACCTCTACCGAACCATATTGGAATTTCCATAAGTACCCTTCCTGAGAATCATAGCCCGCTTGCACCGTCTGACCTTCAGCAATCATCGTGCTGATGACCCCTTCAATCTCATTAATATAATTGGGAGTCGCAGGTTCTAGCTCTTGGGTCATCGTGTTTTCTACCACTGGATTACTCATAATCGTCTTTCTCCATCACCAATCACCAATCATACAGGAATCCTACGGGTCAGAGGTTAACCTGTTTACCCATTATTACAAATTCCGGGGATTTAGAGATATTCAAGGAATTAAGATCTCGGAGATTCAGAAAAACTCTAAACGCGATAGAGCTTTAGTAAAGCAACAAAGAACAGAAGGAAATGTAGAGCCAAAACGCAGATATTGACGTTCGGAGGTAGGGACAAGAGTTAGAGAAATGAAACCTTTTTATAGAGGGTCAAAAGTCACCTTGGTTGGTGCAATTACTCAGGACAAAGTTTTAGCTTTGATGAGCATTGATGGCTCTTTAGACACCGCCGCTTTTAAGGTATTTATTGACCATTTTCTCGTTCCTAAACTCTGGCCAGGGGCAGTCGTTGCTATGGATAACTTGGCGATTCATAAAAGAGAATCTATTAGGGCAAAAATTGAAGCGGTTGGTGCGAGTGTCATCTATTTATCTCCCTACTCTCCAGATTTTAATCCCATTGAAATGTGGGGGTCACAACTGAAGTCTTTTATTCTCGATTTTGCTGCGACTACTCCCGCTATGATTGATACTCTTCTGGCTGTAGCCCTTGACTTAATTAATCCGAAACATTTAAGAATAGGGTTGGCTCATTGTTGTTACTGTACCTCATTACAGCGCGAAGCACTGTAATGGAAAGAAAAGCATTTTTTGCTATGCGTAGACAACGCACCTTATGATTTTTTCAAGAAAGACGAGGATAAGATGCAGGGTCTATTTCTTCAGGGTATTAATCGCCATACTGATAAGTGGACGATTTCTGGGGATAAACCTGGTA
>DDLS01000103.1 GCA_002340255.1 Cyanobacteria bacterium UBA2566 | reverse complement strand
TCCTACTCTCTTAAGATACAAGATACTGTCGAGTTTTTGAATTGCCTGTGTTCAGTTGAGTTGGCTTATCTACAAAACAGATGAACGGGTCGTCATCTAAGGGGCGGGGCAGTTTCAACTCAACGGATGCCACATCACTCGATCTTTCTACTGAAACTGTACTTAGGGCATGATCATTTCAGCATTTCTTTACTTTCCCTCTCCTCTGACGAACTGGGGCTGTTGTCTTGTCTGTTCTTTATTTCCCTCCTGATCTACATGAATGGAGCTTGCTGTTTAACGATCGCCAACGCTAATGATCGCCTCCTCTCTTAAGATACAAGGGGCGGGTTCAGGAAGATCCCAGTGGGAAGGCGAAAATATGGGTGAACCCGCCCCTACATCTGGGCAAACCAACACGAAATTCCTCGGATACGCTGCTGGTAACCTGATCAACCTCCTCTGTCAACTGAAAATTAACCTTTCCCACACCAACTTTTCTCAACTCCCCATCCGCCAAGCCTACCTCAAAGGACACAATCTCAATAACACCAATTTTAGCCAATGTCACTTTACCGGTTCCGTATTTACCGATATCTTCGGCCCCGTCTTTTGTCTCGCCGTTAGCCCCAAGGAACGATTAGTCGCCATTGGAGATGGCTACGGTGCAATTCGCCTCTGGGGATTTGACGACAGTCAACCGTTCTTAACCCTTCAAGCTCATCAAGGTTGGGTGCGCTCCATTGCCTTTAGTCCCGATGGTAACCTTTTAGCCAGTGGAAGCGCCGACCAAACCGTAAAACTCTGGAATCTTGCCAATGGTAATTGTTTAGCCACCTTACAAGAGCATCAGGAAACCGTACGCTCCGTGGTCTTTAGTTCTGACGGTCAAAATTTAGCCACAGGAGCCGCCGATCGCCTGGTGAAAATCTGGAACCTCTCGAATCCAGAAGCTCCCCAATGTCTGCATACGTTAACTGGTCATACGGAAGGCGTGTATTCCGTGGCGTTTAGTCCCGATGGCGATCGGATTGCCAGTAGCAGTAATGACATGACCATTCGCCTGTGGGATCTAGAAACCGGCGAAGTGCAAGTCTTGCTCGGTCACGAGAATTGGGTGTGGTCGGTAGCCTTTAGTCCCCATGGTCATCTTTTAGCCAGTAGCAGCGACGATCGCACCGTGAAACTCTGGGATGCGGACACGGGGGAGTGCGTGCAAACCCTGGAGAGACATCAGAATGGAGTGCATTCCGTAGCCTTCAGTCTCGACGGTAATCTTTTAGCCAGTGGCAGCGACGATAAGACCATTGTTGTGTGGGATGTGGGCACGGGGGAAATCATGAATGTTTTATACGGCCATACCAATTGGATCTGGGAAGTAGCCTTTAATCCTCACGATGGCGGGAAAACCCTGGCTAGTAGCAGTACCTGGTGAAATTATGGGATGTGAGGACGGGAAAGTGTCAAAAAACTTGGCAGGGATATACCAATTGGATGTGGGGAGTTGCTCTGAGTCCGGACGGGAAGCGATTAGCCAGTGGCAGTTTAGACCGCCGGGTACGACTCTGGTGCGTGGAAACCGGAACATGCCTGAAGACGTTGGAAGGTCACACTTCGACGGTACAGTCGGTCGATTTTAGTCCAGATGGTCGGGTTGTTGCCAGTTCGAGCGGCGATCGCACAGTAAAATTATGGGATGCAAATACTGGCAACCTGCTCCGGACGCTAACGGGTCATGAAGATGCCATTTGGTGCGTTCGCTTTAGTCCCGATGGCACATTAGTCGCCACGGGAAGCGGCGATCAAACGGCTAAGGTTTGGAGTGTTAGTACGGGTGAGTGTTTGTATACGTTTACAGACCATACTCGTCCCACTCGCACCGTGGCGTTCGGCGGTAATGGGGAACTCTTGGCGACGGGAAGCGACGATATGAGCATTTGCCTCTGGAATCTACAAACGGGGGAATGCGTGAGAATTTTAACGGGTCATCAGGATTGGGTGGGTTCGCTGGCTACGAGTTTGCAAGGCTCAATTTTAGCTAGTGGCAGCGATGATACTACGGTACGTCTCTGGAATATAGAAACGGGAGAGTGTTTGCACACAATACCGGCTCATCATCATTGGGTTCATGCCTTGACCATGAGCCATAATGGAGAGATTCTAGCCAGTGGCAGCAGCGATCGCACCATCAAAATCTGGAATACGAGTACGGGGGACTGCGTGCATACCTTAACTGGACATAACGAAGGGGTGCGATCTATTTCCTTCAGTGCCGATGCTCAAATCTTAGCCAGTGGGAGCGAAGATGAAACCATTAAACTCTGGGATGTTTACCAGGGAGCATTGATCAAAACCCTGCGGGTCGAACCTCCCTATGCAGAGATGAATATTTCTGAAATTGAAGGCTTAACTCAAGCAGCGATCTCTACACTCAAAGCTAATGGAGCTATAGTAATATAGCACTTCGCACGGTAATAGGTAATAGAGGATCTCCCTCTCCGCGTCCCCGCGTCCCCATCTCCCCATCTCCCCATCTCCCTATCGTCCCAGATCTTGGGAACGCTCATAGGATGCTAAAACGGCCTCCATTAAAGCTGATCGCAGGCCGCCTAACTCCAATTGCCGGACTCCGGCGATCGTCGTTCCTCCAGGACTGGTTACCCGATCCTTAAGTTCTCCAGGATGTAAACCGGTTTCTTGGAGCATTTGTGCTGTCCCCAAAACCGTTTGCACGGCTAGTTTTGTGGCGATCGCCCTTGGCAGTCCGGCGGCTACTCCACCATCTGATAACGCCTCAATAGTCAAGGCCACAAAGGCGGGCCCGGAACCCGAAAGTCCAGTTACTGCATCCATCAGGGTTTCCGGCACTTCTACCACTTCCCCTACGGCTGATAATAGGATTTTGGTCTGCTCTAACTGAGCGGGAGTGGTGTGGGAACCCGAGGCGATCGCACTCATCCCCGCGCCTACCGTTGCCGGAGCATTGGGCATGACACGAATAATACCCCGATCGGGAAATGCCACTTCCAGGCGACTGATAGGAACTCCAGCCAAAATGGAGACCAACAACGGCGTTTTTACCCCAGACAACTCCGTAGCGATTTTGTCAAACACTTGGGGTTTAATGGCTAACAGCACCATCTCCGTTGCGTCTGTCACCTCCCGATTATTCTCCGTCACCTGCACTCCATAACGCTCTACTAACTCCTGACGGCGATCGGATCTCGGTTCACTCACCAGTACCTGACTTCCTAAATAAATCTTCTCCGCTAAAATACGGGATAAAATAGCCTCCGCCATTACCCCGCCCCCAATAATACCCAGTTGCACCATAATTCTTAACTTATCTATTGTCCATTATTTTTCTCAACGGAGTGGGGAGTCGGCAGTCGGCAGTCGGCAGTCGGAAAAACCCGTTTTGTCTCTTGCCTTTTGCCTCTTGCCGCTTGCCTCTTGCCTCTCACTCCTAAGCCATTTGAGCCGGGTTATCCGTCCAATTCGGAGAAGGCGATGATGCGGTCGGACGAACGGGACGGACTTGAGACTGGGGGTTATTTTGCATCCCACCAATTTGCGTTTTTACACTCACACAGCTTGGTGTGAACAAGAAAATACTCTCACCAATTCGTTCTTGGTGACCATCGATCGCATAGGTTCCGCCAGCCACGAAATCCACGGCACGTTGGGCCTGATCCGGGTCCATCATCGTTAAATTCAAGACCACTGATTTTCTTTCCCGCAAAGCTTGGATCGCTTGAGGCATTTCTTCAAATGAGCGGGGTTCCATAACCACCACTTCGGACATAGAATTGGCTGCTCCAGGCATCCCAATCACATTATTCATCGGTGCTGCTCCTGGTATTTGTGGATCGATGCCCATTTCTGGGCGTTCCCGCAACCGTCTTCTCGGTTGAGGTACTTCCTCGACTTCAGGTTGGGGATTGTCTTCTTTATAGATGTTCTGATACTCTTGAGCATCTAACTCATCATCATACCCGTAATCATATACAGGCTCATTCAGACCTACAAAGTCTCTGAGTTTGGAAAATAAATTCATGGTTAATAGAACCTCCTTAGCCTGGTACTGAGATCTTCAATTACCCACCATGCAGTCTAGCAAGAAAGCTTCCATTTTCTTGCATCAATTGCAAATTGATGGATCTAGTCTGCTTCTTTCCACAGAATTGGGTGACTTTTCCACAGCCAGCGATCGCTCCAACATTGCCCCCTCGAGTCTTAGCCACTCTAAACTTCCTTGCATCCACAGTCTGAGCAAAGATCGAGTATTCGGAGGTTAGAGCGCTTTCCATGAAGGTGAGGGAATACTGACAATGGGTTGAATGAGGGCGACTTTTAAGGGGAAAACGGTTTTCCTAATGACCAATTACCGATTACCGCGCGGAGCGCTATATTGAGATTTTCTAGGGATTTCGTTGCCCAAAGAGGGTCGTTCCCAGACGGATTAGGGTTGCTCCTGCTTGGATAGCCAGGGGATAATCTGCTGACATGCCCATGGATAGGTGGTGCATTTGAAGATTCGACCAATCTTGCTGTTTAATCTTATCAGCTAATTCTGCGGTTTGTTGGAAAACTTCATAAGTCTGCTCTGAATTGAGTCCGAAGGGAGGAATACACATTAGCCCTTGAATATCCAGGCGATCGCAGCGATCGAGAACTGGTAAGTCGTTGAGCAGTTCTGGGACCCTCCAACCAAATTTTTGCGGATCGGGGACAATTTTCACTTGCAGACAAATCTTCGGTTTCGTCTCTAAGTTCTCGGCTAACTCGTTAAGCTGTTGGGCGAGTTTGAGGGAATCTACCGAATGAATCCAGGGAAAGTTAGCAATCGCCTTTTTCGCCTTGTTACTTTGTAAATGGCCAATCAAGTGCCACGTAATATCCGTTAAATCCTTCAGTTCTTCCTGTTTCTGAAGACTTTCTGGGATGCGACTTTCACCAAAATCACGGATTCCTGCTCTGTACGCTTCCTGAATCCGTTCACTCCCAACCGTTTTGCTCACCGCAATTAGACGCACCCGATCTGGAAGGGTTGAGCGAATTTGAGCGATCCGATTCGCCATGGAGTTCTCTAAATCAGTCATTGGAACGTTCGCTTATGAACCACCATTAACTCATCATAAAGGGAAAGTTTACCTTCTCGCCGCAGCGATCGCAGACGATTCTCTAACACGATCCGAGCTTCTCCTCGCGTTACCGACTCAAATTTGAGTCCCTCTGGACTGGCGATCACGATAAAAAATAATCGTTGGGCATATAGGGTAGTAAAGAGTTCTTTACGATTCTCTATTACACAAACCCTAAACAACAAACCAAATGTAGGATGACTCAGATAAGTTTCGCCAGACATTCACATTAACACTGGGATGAAAAAATTAGGGATAACTGCTCAAACCGTTTGCCTTGAACAAAAGGGTAGCGATTTTCAACTCCTTTACTCTACCAAAAGATGGTGACTTATAGCGCTTTGCGCTAGGGAATAGAGAATAATCTTGTTGTACATGGCTTTGAGGTTTCAACACTCCATATGACTCCTCAGCTTATTTGTCCCCATATTAGACGAGCGCACCATAACCCTACCAAACTGATTAGGGCGACTCCATCCCAGATATGCCATTGGAACTGATACCATTCTACTTTATGCTGATTGGGTTGGGTAAAGCCTCGCACTTCCATCGCGCTGGCAATTTGAGCTGCTCTGAGCAGCAGGTTTTCTAGCAATCGTTCTACCACCATTAACCAGACTTGCGAAGATCGCTTTAATCCCAATTTCTTCCAATTAATAGCGCGGGTATTAATGGAGCGGATTAAATTTTGCACTTCTTCCAGGACTAAGGCGATAAACCGCAGGGAAAGCGTCAGGGTTAGAGTAATTTCCGTTACTGGAACTCCCCAGCGTTTAAGGGGAGACATCCAGGTTTCCAGGGCAGCCGTTACTTCTTCTGGTGCGGTAGTGAGCAGGAAAAGACCCGTACTATAAATAACGGTAAAGATCAATGTTCCTAAGCGTAATCCCAGATCGAGAGATAAACGGGTGATGATTAACTGGCTAAATCCCAGATTAAGGGTAAGCAGGGTATAGCGATAGGAGGTGGGTTGTGCGAAAGAGTCCTCAACAGCAGGTAACCGAGGTTGATGGACAACGGTTAATCCATCAGGCGCAACAATGGTAATTAAGACGATCAGAGTCCCCAGCATGAGTAACCATCCCAGTTGTTGCTTCAGCACGCGCAGGGGAATCGAGGTAGTGAGGGTAATGGCAATCAGAAAACCCACCAGAATGAGACGAAAAGGGGTACTTGCAAGGACTGGGATCGCCAGAAAACTCAGTAACCAGATCAGTTTAATTCTGGGATCGAGGCGATGGAGCCAAGTAGTGGGGTTTTCGAGATAGAGACCAATGGGGAGCGATCGCAGTAAATCCATGTTGGCATACAGTGATGAATAAGGAGTAGGGTGCGTTGATAGCCTATCCTACTACGGTTTTATCGATTCCCTCAGTAAGTCTTAAGTTGCCGATCGCCGCAAGTTGCCAATTCTAGCATTCGCGATCGCTACAGGAGTGAACTTCGTACTCGATCATTTAAGGCTTGATTTCAGTTAAGAATTGAAGCTCAAGGGGTAAAACAGGGTCTGGCTACCTAATGTCCCCCAAACTTCCCTGCTAAACCCAAATCGTAAATTGACCCGGTACAGTCCGGAAATTGGCCGCACTCAACTGGGTTGAATTAACCCCTTCAAAAATGACCAGAAACTCCCCGGTTTGCATATCCTGAATAATCGTTTGATTGCCACTTCCCGGCGAGATATTCAAATCCTCAAAGCGCAAACCATTGGTTAAACCAATCAGATCTTCCCCAACACGGAAATCGGTAAATACATCCGCATCTTGCAAGCGACGGCCACCTGTCGTGCGAGCATTCGGAGTAACAGAAGCACCAATGACAAAAATATCATTACCTACGCCTCCAGTTACCGTATCGCTGCCATTATCACCATAGAGAATATCATCCCCAAAATCCCCAAATAATTGGTCATGTCCTTGACCTCCTCGGAGGAGATCATTTCCCTGTCCCCCATAAATCTGGTCTTCATCCCGGTTCCCATTAATCCGATTGTCCCCTCGGTTGCCAAAAATGCGATCGTTATTTTGCCCCCAAAGATCGCATCATTCCCTTGACCACCAAAAACCACATCATCGCCTCGATTTGCTGAAATTAGGTCTACGCCTTGGTTTCCATAGATTTGATCGTTATCATCCACACCATAGAGACTATCATTACCCTCCAAGCCTAAAATCAAATCGGAAAAAGGGTGTTCCACCGAGAAAATCATTGAAAGGGGTTCCTGTAATTGTTGCCATAGATATACCTCCTCACTACCAACAGCGATCGCCGATCGCACTTGCATGATCGCAAGTCTAGGGGGAATTTGTCCAGAGAAACGAAGAAAGTCTAATCTTTCAGTCAATAGACTCAAAAGGAAAGAGGAAAACCCGGTTTTCTTGCATTGCCTATTGCCTGACACAGTGCAAGAACTCACTCAGGCTTTCATACACTGATTCATGGACTCGATTAGGTTGAAATTCTTCAATCGTTGCTTTCATCTGGATCAGATGATTATCTAAACCGGTCGTTTCTGGATAGCGACAGACCACTCGGAGGAGTCCTTCTTGTTCCATTTTCTGGAAGTCAACTCCCCATCCGATGGCATTGCGATACAGTTGTTCGCGACTTTCTTCAAAAGCAAATAAGAGACAGCGCTCATTATTCTGAAAGCCACCAACCATAAATTCAGTGACCATTAAAGTCTTACCGGTTCCAGTAGCTCCAGAAACTAGGATAATTGAATCGCGGAAAAATCCACCTCCGCACATACGATCGAGTTCCGGACTACCGGAGGTAATGCGAATATTAGAAGAGCGTTGTTCCAGTTCAATCGCTGATAGGGGAATAATCGTAATCCCTTGTCTGGGAATGATCGTAAATGGAAATTCCCCATCCTGGTGTTCTGTTCCTCGATACTTGAGGATTTCAATGGTACGGCGGCGTTTTTCCTCAGACAGAACATTGCGGAGAATGACCACATTATCAGCTACAAATTCTTCTACACCATAGCGACTAATTTCACCATATTCTGACGTGCGCTCGGCCGTCAGAATTGAAGTCACTTCTAACTCTCGCAACACAGAAGCAATCTTAAACAAGTCACTGCGAACTTGTGCATTATCACTTACCTCTATAGCAAACATCTAAGGATTTGATATAACTCTCCCCTTCTCTGCTATACGATTAGGTAATCCGTGGTAATCGGTAGCTGTCAGACAGGTACATTAACATATATTCATGAAGTTTTGTTACAATTTGCGTGACTTTGTGGAACTTGAAACTCTCATTCCGTAGGACTTCAATATAATTACGTGTATTTATGTGAAGTGAATCCTCCAAAAATCTTAGAAAGTTTAGGGAAAACTAGCAAATTTAGTGAATTTACGGTTATCACGATCGAATCTTAATAAAACCTAAAGCCAATACATTGATGGCAGGTTAATTAAGGGAACACACAGCCATCAGGTCATCTACTATCAAAGGAGTCAAGCGTCTTATGTTAATTCGAGAGATTGTTAACCAAAGTTTAACTCTGGGCTATCTGAGCGTAGAAGCTGAAGAACAACTGCGAACTAACCTCAGCCACAAGTACGATGTGGAAGACTTTCGAGCGTTTATGCAATTGCAATTTGCGATTATGAACGGACAAGTGAAGCAGGAAGCTCGCGAACGGTTTTTGGTTGGAGTCATCCACTAAATCATCTTGACGATCAATTGGGCTAACTGCTCGGCACTGTCGCGTACAGCAAGGGAACCCATCGCTTCTGCCATCTTCTCTAGGGTTTCTGGAGATTGGAGTAATTGAGAAACGGTTTGCTTTAAGGTTTCAGCCGTAAGTTGTTTTTGCTCAAAAACTTGAGCTGCTCCCGCTTGGACGAAAATCTGGGCGTTATAGGTTTGATGATCGTCGGCAGCATAGGGATAGGGAATCAGTAGTGCCGGGGTTTTGGCGATCGCCAATTCCGTCAACGTCCCTGCTCCAGCGCGACTAATGACTAAGGTGGCTCGATGGAGCAAAGCGCCCATATTCTCGTAAAAGGGTAAGACTAAATAGTGCGGATGCTGAATATCCTGAGCTTGAGGATCGTTATTTCCAGTTAAATGAACCACCACTACTCCCCGATCTAACCAGTCTTGCACCGCTTCGCGCACCCGTTGATTCACTGCAACTGCCCCTTGAGATCCACCCATCACAACAATTACAGGCGAATCTTCAGGAATATCTAAAGTCAAGGGTTGGGGATTGAGAAAATCAGCACGAACGGGAGTCCCCATAGAGAGGACATTGGCTTTTTTAAGATATTTTTTAGCATCTTCAAATCCTACAGCGACATTCGTACACCAGGGAGCCAAAAACCGCGTCACTTTACCCGGTAAGGCGTTAGACTCATGGAGGATAACGGGTAAACCGAGCGATCTCGCGGCAATAATCACAGGAGCAGCAATATAACCCCCTGTGGTAAACACTCCCTGAAATTGCCCCGTTTTCAATAACCGACGACAGACTCCAATGGAACTTACCAACCCTTGCAACACTCTCAGACTCTTGAAACTCAAGCCTCCTTGAAAGCCTTCAACGGCGATCGTATGTAGGGGATATTGACTAGGAACTAACTGAGTTTCCAAACGGTTGGGAACGCCCAACCATTCAATATGGCAGTTCTGAAGTTGCCCAGCGACAGCCAGCGCGGGAAATAAATGCCCACCGGTTCCACTAGCGGCAATTAAGAGTCTTAAAGGTGAATCAGACATGGAAGGGCTATAGGATATGAATCAGGTACTCTAGAGTTATAGTAATGATTATTTTCCCATAGCGGGTTCAGTAAGTATTGAATTGGTAAATAAATGAGCGATAAGATGATAAATTCTGTTTCCAGTCATCAGAGACGAAGGGCGACATTACCCGGTAGTTGCCTTTGGGCTACCCTGCTTTTGAGTATATCGATCGCCAGTACTGGGGGCAACCTGGGGGTACGAGCTGCTGAAACCGTACCCAACGAGTTAAAACAGGTGATCGAGCAAATTGACAGTAATGCCAGTCAACAGAATCTGCAAGGGGTTTTATCCTTTTACGATCGCCAGTTCGAGAGTGAGGATGGCTTAACCCACTCTAGCCTGGCAGAAGTGTTATCGGGATTTTGGCAAGAGTATAGTCAGATTCGCTACAGCACCAACATCGAATCCTGGGAACAGGAAGGAAATGCTTGGATCGCCGAAACGGTAACCACTATACAAGGTAAGAAAATGATGATGGGGCGATCGATGGATATGCAATCTGAAATTCGATCGCGACAACGGTTAGAAAATCAAAAGCTAGTCTCCCAGGAAATCCTCTCCGAACGCACCATTTTAACGGCTGGAGAAAATCCACCTACCGTTGATTTTCAACTACCGGAACAGGTTTTAATTGGACAACGCTTTACGTTAGATGCGATCGTTCAAGAACCTTTAGGGAATAATGTTCTCTTAGGAGCAGTTCTAGAAGAACCCGTCAGTGCAGATAATTATCTGGAATCAGAATCTATCGACTTGGAGTTACTCTCGGCTGGCGGTTTATTCAAATTAGGGACTGCCCCCGTTATTCCCGAACCCAGATGGATTTCAGCAGTCTTAGTTCGTGGGGATGGCATTACCATGATTACTCAACGTTTACGAGTCGTAAAGTCAATGCAAAATTAACAATTAATAATGATGGGTTTAAGGGTGGGAAAATAGGGGAATGAGCAGATTGCCAATTACCAATTACCAATTACCAGCGTGAAGCGCTTACCTATCTTATGTCTCAGTTCAAAATTGATGTATGGGGGATAGTATTTGCTAGTTTAATTGGGGTGAATCCCACATTAACAGACCAAGCATTACTTGTCCCTGTACTCGCTCAGGGTATCCCCATTAATTCTAGTGAAGTTCAAACTGTTCCACAATTTTTAGTTGATGCCGTTCGTTGGGATCTTAGCATTGAATTAGGCATACATCCCGATCGCCTCTCCTTGGTTCAAGGGAGTCGCCAACAATGGCCAGATACCTGTCTAGGATTAGCCCTTCCTGGGGAATTTTGCGCTCAACAAATCATTCCTGGATGGCGTATTGTGCTGTCTGATGGGTCTCGGAGTTGGGGTTATCGTAGTGATGTTCAAGGACAAATTCGGCGACTCGAAACCACGCCCCAAGAAATTGCTTTTCCCCTATTTTTACAGGATATGGTCTTAAAAACAGTCGCGGAAGAATCCCAACAACCTATTGATTCTTTAGCCTTTCAACAAGCCATACCCCAAACTTGGCCGGATACTTGTTTAGGGTTAGGAGGCAATAATTGCACCGCGATCGCCATTCCGGGTTGGCAAATCACGGTCATCAGTGATACTCTAAATCAAACTTGGGACTATCGTACCAATCGAGATGGCTCGATTATCCGGCAAGCGATCGAGCGATCCTCTGCTGGAAACCCTGAAATTGAAAGATTACCAGAATCCGTTAGACAAGCCGTTTTAAAAGATTTGGCTCGTCGCCGACGACTCCCCCTGCGTACGATAGAGATCGTAAACGCTACACCTGAGATTTGGTCAGATAACTGTTTAGGACTGCCCTTTTGGAATAGTGAGTGTGAAGAAGGAGAGCTAGACGGATGGCGTGTAGTCGTGAAAAATTCTCGTCGCAGTTGGGTGTATCGCACGGATAGTCAGGGCGAGATTGTTTATCCAGAAAATAATTAACAATTTAATCATTAACAATAGAGCAGAAAGCACTGTAAGATAATCGAGGCAAGACTCTAGATTATGAGGAAGTTATCATGACCAGAAGTCAATCAGACATTGGCGTATCCGGAATTCTGTTTGGCATTATTGCAGCATTGATCATTTTAATTGGTGCAAACAGCTTTGTAATTATCAATCCCGGTCAGGCTGGGGTTTTGAGTGTTTTAGGGAAAGCCAGAGATGGGGCACTCCTAGAAGGAATTCACTTCAAACCCCCTTTAATTTCCAACGTTGATGTTTATGATGTCACCGTACAAAAATTTGAAGTCCCAGCTCAAAGTTCAACCCGTGATTTACAAGAATTAAGCGCCAGTTTTGCCATTAACTTTCGCCTCGATCCCCTGAAAGTTGTCGAAATTCGCCGAACCCAAGGAACCCTACAAAATTTGGTTTCTAAAGTGATTGCGCCCCAAACCCAGGAATCTTTTAAAATTGCGGCGGCGGTGCGAACCGTAGAAGAGTCGATTACCAAACGGACAGAATTGAAGCATGATTTTGATATCGCGTTGGATCAAAGACTAGAAAAATATGGCATTATTGTCCTGGATACCAGTGTCATTGACCTGACCTTTTCCGCTGAATTTGCCCGTGCGGTAGAAGAAAAACAAATTGCCGAACAACGGGCGCAACGGGCGATTTATATTGCCCAAGAAGCCGAACAAGAAGCCCAAGCCGATGTTAACCGGGCGAAAGGGAAAGCCGAAGCTCAACGGTTATTAGCCGAGACATTAAGGGCCCAAGGAGGTACATTAGTACTGCAAAAAGAGGCGATCGAAGCCTGGCGAGAAGGAGGGGCACAAATGCCTAAAGTTTTAGTTACTGGAGGTGAATCAAATTCGGGTGTACCGTTTTTGTTTAATCTCGGGAATCTGGAACAAACGGTAGAGGCTCAGTAAGCCTTCTAGGATTTTAATCCATTAAAACTCACACTTGAAAAGTGTTATAGCGCTTTGCACTCTAGTAATAGCTTCTATTATTTAGGGTGTAAGGCTTCAAGTTGTACTCAACAGAAGAGAAAATCGCTATATTGCTTAGAAGGTAGGTAGCTCTTGCCAATTTTGCCAACAGAGTAAACTGTGACAACTAAAATGAGTTTGATTTGATCCCTGACAGCGCTTTGCTTGCTTCATTACAGCACTTTTCGATGTTATGAGGTACAGTAATCGAAATTTTCCTTGAGAGTGCCTTCCCATGAAAAGCCGGAAGAATGGGCATTATAGCGTGAAAAATGGTTTTCCTATTACCTATTACCTATTACCGCGCGAAGCGCTGTATGCGTTGCATCCTCTTTATGTTGTTAGGTTTTTATTTTCAATTGGGTTACGAACAACGAACATGAATATTTTTGCTAAACTCTTCTCTCAACCTGTAATGAAACCGCTTTTCGGTCAACGCAATCGAGGTATCGAAATCAAGTCAGAACCCGAAATCGAGATCATGCGAACCAGTGGGAAAATTGTGGCGACGGTTCTCAAAGAAATTGCTGAAATTGCTGAACCGGGGATGACCACTGCCGATCTCGATGCCTATGCAGAACAACGGATTCGCCAGATGGGTGCAACACCAAGTTTTAAGGGATATCATGGCTTTCCGGCTTCAATTTGTGCCTCGGTTAATCATCAAGTTGTTCATGGTATTCCCTCCCGTAAACAAGTCCTAAAATTGGGGGATTTGCTGAAAGTAGATACGGGGGCTTATTACCAGGGTTATCACGGTGACTCCTGTATTACGATTGCCATGGGTAAAATTCCAGGATCGACCCAAAAACTGATGGAAGTCGCAGAACAAGCTCTCTATGAAGGCATAAAACAAGTAAAACCGGGGAACTCGCTGCTAGATATTGCTGGTGGAATTGAAGATTATGTAAGACCTTATTGCTATAAAATAGTTGAAAATTATACGGGTCATGGGGTGGGGCGAAATTTGCATGAAGAACCAGCGGTATTTCACTTTCGCACCGATGCCCTACCCAATGTGACACTGCGTCCAGGAATGACATTGGCGATCGAACCGATTATCAATGCCAGTTCAAAAGTGACTCGTGTTTTACCCGACCAATGGACTGTCGTGACCGTGGATAATTCCCTGTCTGCCCAATTTGAGCATACCGTTTTGGTGACCCAGGATGGTTACGAAATTCTCACCGATCGCACCCTGTTGTAGGGTATGGAGGGATGACACAGAGAATAAGTCATATCAAGTCCGTTGCATAAATTACGATATAGTCATTGCGAACGGAACGTAGTGGAGTGAAGCAAGCTCGGCTATCTCTCCAAATCTCAGCGATTGCTTCCCTGCGGTCGCAATGACAACAGTTTAATCGGACTTGATATCACAACTATTTAAGGATTTGATATTAGACCTTAAGCAAGACAAGCTATTCCCTATTTCCCATAAAAAACCCCCAGTTGTTAAGAACTGGGGGCGAGATAGGAATCAGGGTGCATCTATTAACTTCTGTTCCCCTAGATAAAACCTCGCTCCGGATAAAATAACAACTGGATTTCATCAAAGAAAGGGACAATTGGCAAACTGGCCAAGCGATCGCCGCAACCACCGCAACTCCTTCCCATAATAAAGAGTATTCTCATCGAGATCTTAACCCTAATCATAATGAACTCAACCGACCTCGCCTTTACCCCAGCCACAGAACAAGCCCAACTGATCCGCAGCAAACAGATTTCTCCCCTAGAATTAGTTGAACTCTATCTAGACCGCATCGCCACCTATGATGGCCAACTGGGTAGCTACTTTACCGTGATGGCAGAAGAGGCGATCGCCGATGCCAAAGCCAAAACCGAAACCCTAGCCCAAAACTCCAGCGATCTGCCCCCATTCTTCGGCGTTCCCATCTCCGTCAAAGACCTCAAACGCATTAAAGACGTGCGCTGTTGCTTTGGAGTCGCTGGCTTAAAAAACGAAATGGCAACCGAAGATGATGGTGTTGTCACCAAACTACGGCAAGCTGGATTTATTCTCCTCGGTAAAACCGCCGCCTCCCAACTCGGCTCCATGCCCTTTACCGAACCGCCCGGCTTTCCCCCCACCCGTAATCCCTGGAACTTAGACCATACCTCCGGAGGCTCCAGTGGGGGCGCGTCCTCTGCCCTAGCTGCTGGCCTATGTCCCATTGCCCATGGCTCGGATGGTGGCGGTTCAGTGCGCGGACCAGCCGCCTGTTGTGGAGTGGTGGGCTTAAAACCCTCGCGAGGGCGGATTTCCTGCGCTCCTGTAGGTGATAGTCTTCATGGCTTAGGAACCAACGGCGTTTTGGCCCGCAATATTGCCGATACTGCCACCTTACTCGATGTCATGGCTGGCTATATCACCGGAGATCCCTATTGGTTCCCCGAGCCTTCCATTCCCTTTGCCCAAAGCTACCAAACCCCCCCCTCTTCCCTGCGGATCGCCTTTAGCCCGAACTTATCTGACTTTGGTCAAGCTAGTCCAGAATATCAACAAGCGGTCACCGATACCGCCAAGGTCTTAGCCGATCTCGGCCATCATGTGGAAGAAGCTTGTCCTCTAATTGCCGATCTACAAGAATCCTTTACAACGATTTGGCAGTCTGGAGTAGCGGCTTCGGGTCTGCCTCTGGAACTGTTAGAGCCGATCAATCAATGGTTAGCCTCTCGCACCGTTAACGCTGGGCAATATCTGCAAGCAGTGAGGGAAATGCAGAGAATTAGCCGCCGGATAGTGGGATTTTGGGATCGTTATGATGTCTTACTGTTGCCCGTTTATCTCCATCAGCCCATTAAAGTTGGAGAATGGGCAGGTTTAGACCCCACTCAAATCTTTGAAAAGGTCAGCCATTGGGTCGCTCCCTGCCCCCCATTTAATGCGACGGGACAACCGGCGATCGCTCTTCCTGTAGGATTCGGAGATCGGGGTTTACCCTTGAGCGTGCAACTGGTGGGAAAACCGGGCGCAGAAGCTACACTCTTATCTTTAGCTGCTCAGTTAGAGCCGATCTACAACTGGGGTCAGTATCGCATACCCGATCTTAAAATGGATTCTTAGTATTGATCGGCTGCTGGTCATAGGTCATCAGGAAGGGCAGAGTGTTAACCCATCTATAAAATCGTTTTAGAAATTACGTTTCGGTTTCAGAAGAGGATAAAAGTGCGAACCCAATTGTAGACCTGGATACAGTTATGCCCTCTATTTCAAGTTAAGGTCTACAAAATATTGACAGAAAGTAGATCATTTTAATCTAAGTGTTATCGCATAGAATGCATCTTGGGGTTGAGTCAGTCACCTTACGGGCTATCACCCTAATTTTTTGTGCTTTCATGCTCTCAAAAGTTCTAGCACTGTTGGCTAAATCTGATCTCCTCGGTTCGTTTAATATGAGGCTATGAAACCGTGTTGAGCTTTTTAAATGATTTAATTTGGGGCAAAATTTTAGTCGTTGTCTTAGTCCCAATTGGTCTTTATTTTTCCATCCGATCGCGCTTTGTCCAGTTTCGCTATTTTGGACAGATGTTGGCCAATCTCCAAGATGCCTTTGCTAAAGAAGAAGGACATCTGAGTTCCTTTCAAGCCCTTGCCTTGAGTGTAGCTGGACGGGTTGGAGGGGGCAATATTGCCGGGGTTGCTGTTGCCATTACCCTAGGCGGCCCGGGTGCAATTTTTTGGATGTGGGTTATTGGGATAGTGGGTATGGCCACTAGCTTTTTTGAATGTATGATTGCCCAAGTTTTCAAAACTGCTGAACCAGACGGTTCCTATCGCGGTGGCCCAGCATATTACATGGAACGGGGTTTGAAACAGCCTTGGATGGCGAGTATCTTTTCTATACTCTTACTGGTCACATTTGGCTTTGGGTTCAACGCAGTTCAGTCCTATACCGTAGCCACCTCTTTTCAAGAAACCTTTGGTTTAAATCCAAATATCACTGGTTTTGCTCTCATGGTAGTTCTAGGGATAATTATTTTTGGGGGTGTAAAGCGTATTGCTGAGGTTGCTGAGTACGTTGTTCCCTTTATGGCCATCGGATATTTCCTCCTCGCTCTCTTTGTAATTGTAACTAACTTGGGGCAAATTCCCGCCGTATTTACCACCATTGTGCAGAGCGCATTTGGCGTGAAAACAGCGATCGCCGGAGGGGTGGGAACCACCATCATGTACGGCATCAAGCGTGGCTTATTCTCCAATGAAGCCGGTTTAGGTAGCGCTCCTAATGTAGCGGCGATCGCCTATGTCAAACATCCCGTGGAACAGGGCATTGTCCAAGCTCTCAGCGTCTTCATCGACACTCTGATCCTCTGTTCCTGCACCGCATTCGTGATCTTGCTTTCTTCGGTCTATGAACCTGGTAACGATGCATTAGGAGGGGTCACCCTCACCCAACAAGCTATGGCTGAACATATCGGTTGGTGGGGTCAGGCTTTTATCACCATTGCTCTATTCCTGTTTGCCTTTACCTCCATCATTTATAACTACTACTTGGGCGAGAATAGTCTCAACTTTTTCAGCAACGAAAATAAGACCCTATTCAACGTCTTTCGAGTTCTGACCCTGACCCTAGTGATCTGGGGGGCAGTGCAAGATTTGGGTACGGTCTTTGGCTTTGCAGATGTCACCATGGGACTCTTAGCCCTAGTTAATTTAGCGGCTCTATTGCTGCTCTCTAATGTTGGGTTTGCTGTCCTCGACGACTACGATCTGCAAATAAAAAATGGACAAACTCCTGTCTTTGTTGGCGATCGCTTTGCCAGTCTGGCTATTGACCCCCAAGCCTGGGTTTCTGAAGCCATCGCTTCCAGTGGTCTAGAAGCTGCCGATCCAGAGCTTTCATAGCCCAGTTTATATGGGCTATCCTGGAGAAAATGTGTGGTGGAAGGTTAGTGTTCTCTAGCCTCTCACAGCACGTTATAGCGCTTTCAGGAGTCAGCCCTTGGAGATTTCTAAAAAACATATCGGAATTTTTCTCATTACAACAGGGATTCTGGTGTTACTCATGCTTCTGTTGAAACTTGAACCCTACGTTGTAGAGTTTGCCACTAACCCGATTTATCAATTCATTGCTGGTCGTGAAGATGAAATAAGGCAAATCACTATCACGAAAAATGGAGAGCGAGTACAAATTGGCATTCCTCTAGGTTTCCTGAGAATTGTGGCTCTATTTTTTGGGTTTATGTTTCTGAGAATCTGGTTTGATATTGGTAGTAAATTAGTTTCTGTGGGGCGTGAGTTAATGACCGATGATGTGAAAAATTTAGAAAAGCTCCTCGATAAACTCCTCCAACTTAGAATAATGAATAAGTAAGGAATAAGGAGTAAAAATCGTAAACCTGGTTTTCCCCATTCCCTTACTTAGGTAGTGCCCCTTTAGGATAAGCAATGCGCTTATGATTAAACTGTTGCCAAACGCGAACAAACGTATCCGCAATTATGGGCATTTCCTCACGCTTCAAACCCGAATCAACCAACTGATTATCTTGCCATCTCGCTCTGAGAATTTTATTCACCATCCCTAAAGCCTCTTCATAGGTCGCTTCTTTGAGCGATCGCAAGGCAGCTTCACAAGAATCGGCTAACATCACAATACCCGTTTCCCGTGATTGGGGAATCGGCCCTGGATAGCGAAAAGCCTCTTCCTTCACAATTACACTCGGATCGGCCTCAGCCATTTGTTTGGCTTGATAATAGAAAAAGGCAATTAACATCGACCCTTGATGTTCGGGAATAAAGGCCTGTATCGCTTTCGGTAGGCGATACTGTTTGGCCAATACCAAACCTTCACTCACATGTTTCTTAATAATTTCTGCACTTTTCCAGGGGTCTTGAATCTCATCGTGTTTATTGGGCCCACCCATTTGATTTTCAATAAATCCTAGGGGATCGTGCATCTTACCAATATCATGGTACAGGGTTCCAGCACGGACTAGCTCACAATTACCCCCCAGGTTACGAGTGGCTGCTTCTGCGAGGGTGGCTACAAATAGAGTATGTTGAAACGTTCCAGGAGCTTCAGCCGCTAACCGTTGTAGCAGGGGACGATTAGGATTAGAAATTTCTGCCAAGCGCACCGGAGTGACCAAATCAAACAAATTTTCCAGATAGGGACTCAATCCTAAAGCAGCGATACTCGAAGCTAATCCTCCCAACCCTTGCAGAGCAGCACGAGTTAACAAAGGTTGCCAAGTAATTCCCGGAATTGCAGTTTGAATTAGAGTGACCACCAAATAGGCAAACCCTTGGGTTAAACCGACTCCTATCCCCAAAACAGACGCTTCTTCACGCGATCGCATCCGCCCAGCCATCATTCCCGCTAAGATCCCTCCAGCGGCACTGGCTAACCACTGATTCCAAATCACATCCATGCCAATTGGCAATACAGCAGCCGTCAAACCGACTACAGTCGTGGCGATACTAGAACCATAAAAGCCTCCCAACAATAAGCCAATTCCCGATAGAGCGATCGACGGTAACTTAAGGCTAACCAACAAGGGAGACGTTAAGGTCAGTAAAAGGATCAGAATCCGGTCTCGTTGACGCATTCCCGGATGAACCCGCCTTGCCACCAGCCAAAAAATGGTTACTGAGCCACCGATTAGCAAAGCATAAGCACTTAATCCTTCCCAATTAATTTGACGCTGGCTTAATTCAAAATGGTCAATGAGGACAAACTGTTTGTCAGAAATCTTATCTCCTTTACTGACAATAATTTCCCCCTTATTCACTTGATACTCAATGGAGGGGAAAGCCTCAGCCGCTTTTTCTGCCAAGCGGTTGGCTTCTTCTTTATCGTGAATTAGATTATGTTGTCCCTTAAGAACGGTATGGAGCGTATCTGAGGCAAACTTCTGTGTTTCTGGGGGGACTAAATCTTGCACTTGCAGGGCGATCGCCTGTTGCAATTGTCGCTCTGGCAGACCTTCAGCCAAACCTTGGGTTAAAATCCGCTCCAGACTTCGCTTGACACCGGTTTGGGTCTCTTCCCAAGTTGCAGCACTCCAATCAAATAACGCAGGAGGATACAAGTTGATGCTATTGTCGGTCTGTTCTATTGTCAGTTGATCTAGAGCCAATTCATAGTTATTCCGGGACTCAGAAATCTTAAATACAAGATTTGCCCAGTCACTGGCTGAACTTTGTTGTTTCACACTTTGCAATTGGGCGATCGCCCCCTGAAGTTGGGGATTAAGCACCAGTGGATATTGAAGATCGCCTGGAGAATTATTAGCGCTAGACGGTTGTTCCGGTTCCTGTTCTTCGGCTGCTTCTACAGGAAACATTTGGAGGATTTCTATAATTTGTTGCCATTGGCTATTTGAGAGTTGGCGTAAATAGCGCTGCGTTTCCACAGGCAACAGAGACTCCTCCACATAAGGAAATTCACCCGTTTGCCGCCGCCAATACTCCCCTGGAGCCAATAAACTGGTTACAGTGTTCTGAAGTTCTTGGTTTAACTCCAAATTAATTTTCAGTACCGTATAGGAACCGCTACGGATTAATTTTCGCCTATTTTCCGTTTCCTTTTCATCAATCACCTTTTCTGTGCGGGGAGCAGTGATGGTTTCTGGAGCTAAAGTGCCTGGTCGCAGTTGGGGCGCGCTGTAGAAGCGATAACCGAAAGAACTGGTCACTGAAGCAACGGCAACCACAAAAAAAGCCGTAGGGGGGATTTTTTTGACTGATGTTTGGCGCGCAACATTCTGGGGTGGATAAGTGACATCAGTCCCTGGTGTTTTCTCAGAAGGGGAAGAGGCTTTGTATCCAGGTTGGCATTGTTTGGGAGCATTGGTGATGTACATTCGCCACCATTGGTCTACCCGTTTACTCAGTGCTTGCAAAGATTTCATTGTGGCACCCAACTCAAATTGGCTACAGGGTTTTTGATCTGGCCCCATTTAACTGTGGCCAAGACAATACTCCAGCGGGTTTGGTTTAAGCTGTCGTTTTGCTTACTCCTTCCTAGTTATTAGGAGAATTTAGCACATCTTTAGTACCTCCTAATCTAGACTATCTTAGCGTGACCCAATCTTTTCTGGATCGCTCCTGGATCGGGAGTCGGGGTGGAGAGATACTCCAGACACTCTAAAGATGGGGATACAGCGCTTCGCGCGGTAA
>DDLS01000095.1 GCA_002340255.1 Cyanobacteria bacterium UBA2566 | reverse complement strand
CAGAGTGACAAAAGAGGGATATGCTTGTCATTCAGTAACTACAAAATACCACTCTAGAGAATAGATTGTGTTAATTATAATCTTCTATCATTTGTTCCAGAAACTCCATGACTTCATCGCACCATTCCACCCATTCTCGCTCGTAACGGATACCGCGGCGTAGGGTAAGATAGCGGAAGCGATCGCCAACAGAAGGATTCTGGCAATCCTGATAGAGGATTTCTTTTTCTAAATAATGTTTTAATTGAAGCTCATGAATTTCCCTACGATGCTTAATTTCACGGATAAGTAATTGGCGATCGCCATAAGGTCCGGCTAACACCTTCACCAGTAAATCTTCTCGAACAGGGGTTGGAGTCGTGGGTTCGGCAAACCAGCGCCATAACTGCGCTTTCCCTTCAGCGGTGAGGTGATACACTTTCTTATCCGGTTTTCCAGGTTGGATAATAGTTTCATAATTAACCCAACCTCGATCCTCCATTTTGCTCAGTTCCCGATAAATTTGCTGTTGACTGGCTTTCCAAAAACAACTCACTTGCTCGTCAAATTGTTTACTGATATCGTAACCACTTTGAGGAGCATGGGCAAGCACGGTCAAAATTGTGTGAGCAAGAGCCATAAATTTCGCATTGACATATTCAATAAGTTGAGTATAACCTGAAAGAGGATAAGCAACAAGTTGAATATCACTTTGTTGTATAGAAGAGGATGGGAGGCGAACATGAGTGCTGATTTTTCCGATTCATCGAAGAGCTTATCAGAGTCAGTTGTATTAATAACGGCTGAACACAATCAGGATTCTGAGGATGCTATCGCCACAGTAGATCGCCCACAACCCAAGCGGTGGCGATGGTTAATCGTCTTGTTACTCTTGCCTTTGGGGGTGTTTGTCGGGCGATCGCTCTTAAATCGTTCTCCAGTCAGCCAGGCAGAACCGATCATTGAAGAAAAACCATCGCTACCTGTACAAACCGAAAGTGCAGAACTGATTTCCAGCTATACGATTCAACGAAGTTATACCGGTGAAATTGTCGCCCGTCGCCGGAGTGAATTGGGTTTTGAGCGATCGGGAACGGTGATTAACCTGTTTGTTGATGAAGGCGATCGCATCAGTGCAGGTCAAGAAATAGCTCAGTTAGATATCCGTACCCTAGAAGCCGAGCGTCAACAACTCCTCGCCCAAAAAGCTGAAGCCAGCGCTACTCTGCAAGAACTTCGCAACGGTGCGCGAGCGGAAGATATTGCTGCTGCCCGCGCTACTGTGTCCGAAATCGAACAACAACTGTCCCTCGCTCAACGTAAAACCGAACGACGTAGAGAACTCTATTTAGAAGGGGCAATTTCCCGGGAAGATTTTGATTTAGAAGAGTCTAATGCTTCAGCTTTAAGCTATCGCCTCAATCAAGCGCAAAGCGATCTAGATGCTCTGTTAGCGGGAACTCGGAAAGAAACAATAGCGGCTCAAGTGGCGCGAGTGCAACAGTTGGAAGCCAGTTTGCAAAGTTTAGAGGTAGAGGTGAGTAAAAGCGTGATTCGCGCTCCCTTTAATGGACGAGTGAGCGATCGCTTCATGGACGAAGGAAGCGTAGTTAGTCCTGGAACTCCAGCGATCGCACTGATCGAACAAGGTAGCTTAGAAGCGCGCATTGGGGTTCCCAGCAACACCGCCAATGAACTCAGAATTGGTGCAAACTATCCCATTCAAGTCGCGAACCAATCCTATCGTGGCACCCTCACCACCCTACTCCCAGAACTCGATAGCGCCAGTCGCACAGCTACTGCGGTTCTTGAATTTTCCCCTAATTTTGACCTCAGAGTAGGCGAAACTGCCCAATTACTCTGGAATGAAACTCAAGCTATACAAGGCTTTTGGATTCCTTCCACTGCCCTGCTGCCTGGCGATCGCGGATTATGGTCAATTTACGTCCTTGGCGAATCGCAAGGAAATAATATTTACAGGGTAGCTCGTCGAGATATCGAAGTTCTGCATACGGAAGGCGATCGCACCCTCGTTCGCGGAACCCTGCAAAGCGGCGATCGAATTATCACCAGCGGAACCCACCGCATCGTCTCCGGACAAAAAGTGAGTATCAATTAAGAATTAACAATGGGTAATCGGTAATTGCCCTATGCCCTATGCCCTATTCCCTATTCCCTATTACCTATTCCCTATTCCCTATTCTCCATGATTTTTTATCGCAATAAACAACTCCTCATCCTCTCCTTAATCCTCATCATTGTTTGGGGGATTTCTTCCTTCCTCACCTTACCGCGAATGGAAGACCCACAACTTGTTCAACGGTTTGGAGCAGTGACCACTTTCTTACCCGGAGCTACACCCCAAAGAGTTGAATCTTTAGTTACTGAAAAAATAGAACAAGAACTGCAAGAAATTGAAGAAATTGATATTTTAGAATCTACCTCAACTACCGGTGTATCCTTTGTCAAAATTGACCTCAAAGAAAACATTATCGATGTCGATCCCGTTTGGTCAAAAGTGCGGAGTAAACTAGAAGATGTTTCTGTAGAATTACCCGCAGGGGCAAGCGATCCAGAATATCAAGATACCGATCCTTCTGCTAATGCCTTAATTTTGGGATTAACCTGGGAACTTGAGAGCGAACCGAATTACACGATCTTACGTCGCCTAGCTGAAGGACTAGAAGACGAATTACGAACTATTCCGGGAACGGATACAGTGGATATTTTCGGTGTGGCAGAAGAAGAAATTCAGGTTGATGTTAATGCAGTAGACTTGGCACAATTGGGTTTAACTGCTCAAGAATTAGCCCAACAAATTCTAGCTAGTGACGCGAAGGTTTCAGCCGGGCAATTTCGCAGCAGTGAAACGGAGTTACTATTTGAAGTTGACAGTGAATTAGATTCCTTAGAACGGATTCGACAAATTCCCATTCAATTGGGCAATCAAGGGCAAATTACCCGACTTGGAGATCTTGCCCAATTGACCAAAGGATTAGAAGATCCCCCCACAGAATTAGCGATCATTAATGGTTATCCTGGAGTTTCTGTGGCGGCAAAAGTGGAATCAGATTATCGCGTCGATCTTTGGACAGAAGATGCTCTAGCTCAGTTACAACGTTATCAGGATAACCTATCCGATGGCATTGGTTTGGTGACTATTTTGGATCAAAGTAAATACGTGCAACAGCGCCTAGATGGTGTGATCCGTAACTTGATTCTCGGTTCTTCTCTGGTTATTCTTGTCTCTCTGGCGATCTTGGGTTGGAAATCAGCATTAATTGTCGGTTCAGCTTTACCCCTGGCGACATTAATGGTGTTTGGGTGCATGAAGATTTTAGAGATTCCCTTGCATCAAATGTCCGTTACTGGGATTATCATTGCCTTGGGGTTGCTGATTGATAATGCGATTGTGGTAGTAGATGAGGTACAGATCCGGTTGCAGGAAGGAAAAGCACCCGGTAAAGCTGTGCAAGAAACGGTGAGCCATTTGTTTATTCCCCTGCTGGCTTCTACCGTAACAACGGTGTTAGCGTTTGTACCGATCGCGACTTCCCCAGGGGGGACAGGGGAGTTTATTGGCGCGATCGGCACAACCGTAATTTTAGCGATTATTAGTTCTCTCTTTTTATCTTTAACAGCGATTGTAACTCTGGTGGGGCGGTTGCACTATTGGCAACCTCTGCCCCAAAACTGGGGTTGGTTGCAATATGGGTTTAGCAATCGATGGTTAGATAAGGTTTATACGATAACTTTAAATCAACTGTTTCGCTTCCCTTGGTTAACCATTGGTTTAGCCTTGATTTTGCCGATTTGGGGCTTTTCCCAGTTTCCCACCTTAGAGCAACAATTTTTCCCCCCGACGAACCGCAATCAGTTCCATATTGAGTTTGAGTTATCTTCGCAAACGGCGATCGCCGAAACCCAGAGGCAAATTCTGAGAGCGCGAGATTTAATTTTGACCTATCCTCAAATTGATGAGGTGCAATGGTTTCTCGGTAAAAGTGCCCCAACCTTTTTCTATAATGTGGTTGCCAATCGGGAAAATGCGCCTCAGTATGCCCAAGGGATTGTACAGTTAAACTCGACGGACAATTTACGGCAGACGATTCAACAGTTGCAACAGGATCTCGATGCCACATTTCCAGAAGCACAGGTACTCGTGAAACAATTGGAACAGGGACCGCCCTTTGATGCGCCGATCGAGTTGCGCTTGTATGGCTCAGATTTAGGGGAGTTGAGACGGTTGGGGAATCAATTGCGGGCGGAGTTAAGCCAAATTGAGGATGTGATTCATACCAGTGCAGATTTAACGGAAGCCTTACCCAAATTGGCGCTAACTGTCGATGAAGTGCAAGCCCGTCGGGTAGGGTTGGATAATCAGGCGATCGCCCAACAACTCGATAGCAGTTTGCAGGGTTCTGTTGGCGGTTCGATTCTGGAAGCAACGGAGGATATTCCGGTACGGGTGCGGGTAGCCAATAGCACTAGAGGAAATCTGGATCGGGTGTCGGCGTTGAATTTGGTGGCTCCTCAAACTGGCGAAACTCTTCCTCTAGATAGTTTGGCGAGGGTGGACTTTGTGCCGGATATAGCGACGGTTGCCCGTTACAATGGAGAACGGATTAACACAGTGCAAGGGTTTATTACGGCTGGAGCCTTACCTGATACTGTGTTACAGCGATTTGAAAACCATCTAAAGGAGATTAACTTTCAACTTCCCTCTGGGTATCGAATCAGCTATGGAGGCGAAGCCGATGCACGGGGAACGGCGATCGCTAATTTATTCTCGACGATAGGCGTTTTGGCAATTCTGATGTCAGCCACCCTGATATTATCCTTTAATTCCTTTCGGTTAGCCCTCGTCATTGGAACCGTGGCGATCGCTGCGGTAGGATTAGCCCTATCTGCACTCTGGGCATTTAATGCCCTATTTGGATTTACCGCAATTTTAGGCACATTAGGATTAATTGGTCTTGCAATTAACGATTCGATCGTCGTTTTAGCCGCTTTGAGAGAACACCCAGAGGCTCGCTATGGTAACCGTAAAGCCACGGTTTCAGTCGTCTTCAAAGCCACACGCCATGTGATTGCCACCACCTTAACCACCATAGTGGGATTCATACCCCTGTTACTCGATCCTACTGGATTTTGGCCGCCCTTAGCGATCGCGATCGCCGGAGGATTAGGCGGTGCAACCCTACTCGCCTTGTACTATATTCCCTCAGTCCATCTCTTACTCTATCGCTCCCGCTCTAAAGTTCCCCATCTTATCGCGCAAAGTGCTGGGGAATAGGGAATGGGGAATGGGGAATGGGGAATAGGGAATAGGGAATAGGGAATGGGGAATAGGGAATGGGGAATACAGCAGTTTCCTCTGCTATGAGGTACATTAATGACGGTTTTTAACAATATCTAGAACAGCTCAGAGCTTCTACCAAGTCTGTTGTTTGCTCCCCCTATCCCCCCATCCCCCTATC
>DDLS01000125.1 GCA_002340255.1 Cyanobacteria bacterium UBA2566 | reverse complement strand
TACAGCGCAAAGCGCTGTATATAGCAGAGAAAGGGAGAGTTAGGACATTTTCTATTGCCTATTCCCTATTGCCTAGCGCGAAGCACTATATGCTTTTATTCAAGATTGGGTTGTGGAAGAATGGGATCGAGGGTAACTTCTAACTGCGCATTACTGGCTACTCGGCGATCGCCTGAGATCGCCGCCTCAAAACTCCAAGTTTGCTCGTTGACCAAACATTGGACTAAATTTTGATAGGCAATGCTGGTATTTTGAGGATTTAAAACCAGCGTATAACTGGGTAAAATCCTCCCATTCTCATCAATAGTAACGAACAAAGTAATAGTTTGACCAAAGTATTCCCGCACACCCGACTCTAGGGGACAAGTGGGATTATCAGAGTCTAAAATTAGAGGTGTTTCTAAAGGTTTAGCTTTAGCCCATTCATCTGGAATATCGATTTGTTGCTCTGGGGGAGGGGGTTGGAGTCCTAAAAGTTTAGGAGAAAATTCGTCCGGTTTAATATCGCCAATATTGGGTAATTCTTCTTCTGCAACAGCCGGATTTTCAGGCAAGGGGTTAACGGGAGAGGCAGAAACTTGAGGGGGAGGAGAGGGAAGTGGAGATCTTACAGGAACAGACTCAATATCTGGTGAAGGAGTCACCAAAGGACGAGGAACGACACTCTGCGTAGGAACCGGAGTACCTTCTGAACTTGGTGTAGGTTCTGGTGTTACAGACGATTCAGGTGAAGGTTCTGGACTTGGCGTTGATTCAGGTGAGGCTTCAGGTGTTGGAATTGGAGAGGTTTCTGGAGTTGGTTCGGGAGTTGGAGACGATTCAGGTGAGGCTTCAGGCGTTGGAATTGGAGATGGTTCTGGGGTGGGTGAGGGAGTTGGAGACAGTGCAGGTGAAGGTTCAGGTGTTGGAGTGGGAGACGGTTGAGGTGAAGGTTCTGGGGTTGGAGAAAGTTTGGGAACCGGAAAAGGGGAAAACGTAGGAGAAGGGAAGGGTGCAGGAAAAGCTTCTAAAGAAGGGACTCTCTCTTCCAGTTCAGGCTGTACTTCTGGGACAACTGGAGGTGGACTAGGAGAAGGGGATGGGGGTTCAGGTTCTGTCTCATTGACTGGAGAAGGTGCGGCTTCAGGAGCTGAAGTTTCCTCAACAATAGCCTCAAGCATCTCAATAGGAATAAAGGATACAGAGTCTTGCTCCGTCATCCTCAGACGCAATAGGGGCTGCACTATCCATAACACTAATCCATGTAGCAGGATTGACCCCAAAACTAAAAGCAACCAAAATTGAGGAGAATGGGGCGATTCGCTCCGCGACTCCTTCGGGGAACGCCTCTGATGATAAGATTGATCCCGAATAAAAGACATAACCATTACCTTCAATTAAAAATTAAAAATTGATCGATGATCGCCTTTACAATTACCCGTTCCATGGCTAACTAACGATAGCTCACGCGCAAGTATCCTAACACTTCGCGACCAACTGGTACGCGATCGGTTACTTGCCTCTAGCAACCCATCATCCGTATCATGCTCAGGATTTCCATGGGGCGATCGCGCTATATTAGCATCGCTAGAAGCCATTTACTCCCAACTCAGACCCATTTAAGATTTTTAATTGATATAATCCTTCCCTTGAAACTTAAAGTACTTAACTCACGATGAACGATCCCAATTCTTCTGAATTAAGAGTATCTAACAGTCCATTAACCAAACCATCTTCCGAGCTATCTTCTAACCAATCTCTGATTACTAAACCCGGGGCAATTCAGTGGTTTAAAGATCTACCCATTCGTCAAAAACAGCTCATTGGCCTTTTTACCTCAGAAATTATTTCCATTGTCGGACTCGTGGGTGTCGGTGCGTACTTGATTTTTAAATCCGGACGGAATCAATTAGAACATCAAGCCAAATCTGAATTAGCAGTTACTCAGATAGAATATAATATCAAGATCGATCAAATGGGATTTGGATTTCGAGGACAAGCTGACAACTTAGCGATTATTCAAGTAGCCCAATATCACCGTTACGGTCAACTCATTCCTCCGGACTTTAAAGGGCAAGTTCAAACAATATTAGAAAATGAAATCAAAGCACGCCAAATTGAATATGCAACCTTGGTTGGAAAGAATCTCAAAATCATTGTCAATGGTAATCAGAACCGAGCCGGAGAAGTATTTAATCCGAAAAATCTCGTTCAGATCGCTCTGAAAACCGGCGAACAAATAAAAACCAGTGAAATAATCCATTGGCAAGATTTAGAAGCTGAATCTCCCGAACATCTTTCCTTCTTAACGCCTGGAGAAAAAATCCTGATTCGGTATACTATTACTCCAGTCAAAGATCCCCAAACCGATCAACCCATTGCTGTTCTAGTTTCGGGAGATATAGTGAATAAAAAAAGAGAGATTGTCCAATCTACTCTAGAAGCTCTCGATGGTGGATATAGTGGGATCTATCTTTATGATGAAAACAGGCAAAACTTTAACTTAATCACCTCAGTTAAACCCATTGATATAAAAGCACATCAATCTGCCTATGCAGCCGTTCATGGCTCCTATATTTTAGATCTCTCAATACCCGATCTAACTTTTTTACAAGAAGCAATTACTATCCCGAAAAATAGCCTGGTCACCCAACGAATGAAGCTCGAAGGAAAACACTATACATTTGCTGCTAAAGCAATTTATAATTACCAAGGTGAACCCATTGGTGTTTTGGTGAGAGGGACTCCAGAAACTGCCTTAGAAGAGTTAACAAGAGGAAGTCTTCTTTTGCAAGGAATCGTTGCCTCTTTAGCGTTAGGATTTGATATTATTTTAGCTATTTTATTAGGAATCACTATTACTCGCCCAATTAAACGTTTACAAAAAGCAACTCAAGCCTTTTCTCAAGGAGATTTAAGTGCTCGTGCCCCGATCGTGGGAAAAGATGAAATTGGTCATTTAGCCGACAATTTCAATCATATGGCTGACCGAATTCTCAACACTTTTCGACAACTTCAAGAACGCACCGCAGACTTAGCTTTAGCCAATCAGAGAATTGGAATATTAAATGATAAACTTAAGGTGGAAAACTTGCGCTTGAGTTCGGAATTAAATGTCGTAAGAAAGCTTCAGAAGATGGTGCTACCGAACGTGGAAGAATTAGAGAATATTGTGGGTTTAGAAATTTCAGGATATATGGAACCTGCAAATGAAGTGGGTGGAGATTATTATGACGTTCTCAAGCAAGGAGAGCGAGTCAAAATTGGGATTGGGGATGTGACCGGACATGGTTTAGAAAGTGGGATGTTAATGCTGATGACTCAAACCGTGATTCGTACTTTGCAAAATGCGAATGAAACCGATCCAGTACGATTTTTAGATCTATTGAATCAGACACTCTATGACAATTTGCAACGGATGAAATGTGATAAACATATAACGCTAGCAATTTTGGATTATCACCAGGGTAGAGTAAAACTCAGTGGTCAACATGAGCAAGTTATTGTGGTTCGATTAAACGGAGATATTGAGTTGATTGATACGATAGATTTGGGATTGCCTATTGGGTTAGATGAACAGATTTTGGAGTTTATTAGTCAACAGGATATTCAGTTAAATCCTTCTGATGTGATGGTATTATACACGGATGGGATTACAGAAGCGCAAAATAGGGAGAAAGAACACTATGGGTTAGAGCGTTTGTGTACAGTGGTGCAAGAACACCGAGATAAAACTGCCTATGAGATTCGGGAACGGGTGATTGAAGATGTGTGGAGGTTTATTAGGGAAGAAAAGATATTTGATGATATTACTTTGCTGGTTTTGAAACAACGATGAAATGCCTCATATTCACTGGAAAAGGAGTGGGTTCATTTGTCTGGGAGAGCCAGGAAGAGTTAAGACGTTTTATCCCACATTTCGCAGTATTAGAAATAGAATCCGAATTTCAAACAGCCCGATGCCCAAAGTGTGATAAAATCAGGTAAAGAAATTGTCACCTTACCGCCACAACGGGGTCTAATTATAAGTTAAGTATCAATCGCTTGAAATTGCATCATCAAACTATAACATGCTACTAGATCAATTAGTCTTATACGGGATTGCTGGAGAATCAGTATCTACTGATAGTATTGTTATAATCCCAGCGTATTATGAACTATTTGTTAGCTTTAACAGAGATGTGCTCAAATTTGGTTTTTCTCTCAGGAGTTACATGGATGAAAATGGATACAAGATGTCTGAAATATGTTATGCATTCCATCAGTTCTCAAAATACTATAGCCTTTATCGAATTAGTGAGGTACATTAGAAGAGAGGAGTAAAAAACTGGTAAATGAAAGCAGACTTTTTATTGTCCCTCATCTATTTGAGAAACGCTATATAACTAAAGTAGAATTAAAAAGGCTCGATACGAGATCATCCTCGATCGGGTCGATATGCGGGTAGAGTTACGGTAACAGTGGTTCCTCGATCGCGTTGAGACTCTATTTTAATTGAGCCATGATGGTTATCAACGATCGCCTTAACAATCGCTAATCCTAACCCCGATCCTGTCGCTACTTGACCTTCAGGATCTCGTATATCTCGGCTGCGAGACGCATCGACTCGGTAAAATCGATCGAAGAGATAGGGTAAATCGGCTTTAGCAATGCCTATCCCCGTGTCTTTGACTTGCAATTGGACTCCAGAACCCTGGCTTAAACAGACTGTAATGGTTCCTCCCGTAGGTGTATATTGCAGAGCATTACTAATTAAATTGGTGCATAAACGGCTTAACTGAGTCCAATCTCCAGTGACGGTGAAGGGGTCTAGATCCGGAGGATAATCGGGAGAGTCTAGATTAAAGTCTAAGGTTAAATTACGCGATCGCGCAATTAACTGCTGTTCTTCAATCACTTCCATCACCAAGGCATCTAAGGGAATAGATTGCCAGTGCTGTTCGACCATACCACTATCTTGCCGGGCTAAAAATAACAGATCGTTAACTAACCGTCCCATACGGCGCGTGAGTCGTTCTATGACTTGTAAAGGTTGATGTTGTTGAGGATCTAAACTGGGATCGGCAAGAGCAACTTGAACGTTCGTTTGAATCGTAGCAATCGGATTTCTTAATTCATGGGAAGCATCGGAGGTAAATTGCTTCAGTTGGAGATAACTCACTCTAACTGGTTCCATCGCTAAACCGGATAAAAACCACCCGATCGCCGCGACGGCAATGATGGTTAAACTAATAACAGCCGCCAAATCCACCATTAACTGCTGTGTGGGTTTGGTGACTTCAAACCAAGGATGGCTCACGCGCAAGTATCCTAACACCTCCCGATCCACTTGTACGCGATCGGTCACTTGTCGTAGGAGGACATCAGAGTCTGTATAATTCCAAAGATTTTCCTGGGGCGATCGCTCAATTCGTACCGTTTCCCCCATACGATTAAAATGGAGCGGAAGATTAAGGGGAGTTTCCCAAGTTGACCATAATAACTCTCCTGTGGCACTAAACCATTCTAAATCAATGCGATCGTCCTCTGCTGGTTCCACTTGGTGTTGAAAACTTGCTTCTAGATTAATCTGAAAATGGGGCGATTGACGACTAGCGGTAGACAGAGATTCAAAAATGAGCGATCGCTCCACCACCTCCACCACATGATTCAGGGTATCATCAATGCGATCGATCAGCGTCGCCCGCACATACCCATAAATCCCGCCAGCAAAACACAACAGCAGCACCGCAGTCACGGTAGTGTACCACAAAGCTAAACGGCGACGAGTCGTTTGAAACATAGATACTAGGCAATAGGCAATAGCCAACAGGCAATAGGAAAAATAAGTTTTACCTTTTCCTTGAATCGTCTATAAATAGCGACTAGCTATTGCTATTGTCCTCCTCTGCTGCCCCATCCCCATATTCATTCACGACTTCCTCAAAAGCCTGCAAGGATTGAGCTGTTACCGCTTGAGTCAACAGTTCTCCGAGGATCTCCCAATTTTCTATCTTCCGCACTTGCTCTACTAACTTTGACGGAATGTCGGCAAAACGGACTTCCAGAATACGGAATATCGCTTCTTGTTGCCCTTCAGCTCGTCCCTCTTCTCGTCCCTCTTCTCGTCCTTCTTGTCTCCCTTTCTCAATACCAAACCGTTCGACATTGGTAATATAAGGCATAGCTCTCTCCTGTTCTAACGTTTCAATTTCTGTCCATAAACGTCGCTCTTCTCTCTCTGGTAGAGCAATGAGCCAATCAATCAATCGAAATAGCTCGACAATATCCTCGCGGGACAATCCCCGTTGATAGAGACTTTTGATCAAGGCGAGTTTATTCTCATAACCCCCCTCTGGATTTTCACCCATACTCTGGGCTGCTCTATGGGCTTGAACTAGGGCAGCAAAGGGGTTAGGGTCATTGTCAAGCTCACTGATATTGTAATCAAGGAGCTTGACGATCGGAAAGGTTAAGCTGGCCTGGCATCCCCAAAAGTCTCGCTGATAATGATAGGGTCGCCATGATGGGCGATCGTCAGCTAAAACGGCTAAACTGGCTATGTTACGACGATAAGTGTCAAAGATACGACTATTGTAGATATACATTCGTTCAGCAAACTCGGATTGGGCTTGTGATTGGACTTCGATGTGTAACAACACCCAAATTTCTTCCCCATTCCTGCACCAGACTTTGACCAGTTTATCTGCATCTCGTCGCCCGGTTTCAGTTTCGCGCTTGATTTTTTGGAGTTCGGTATCGAGGAATTCAAAGCCCCTTGCCCAATTAATCTCTGCCTCAATCAGGGGAAAGAAAAAGCGCATAAAATCATGAAAGTAAAGCGAAATCGCTTCTTTCCATGGTGAGTCAAAATCGGTCATTCCTGCACCTTTAATCCATAATGGCTCTATGATAGATCGCCTCTTCCCTGACTCCCGAAATAGCTTGGGTAGCGCTAAGGTAAAATACGGAAGCATTGACGATAGATCTTCAAATGCAAGAATATGGAGTGGGTAGAAGGAGTGAGGATGGAGAATAATCTGCTGAAGAGTCCAGAACCAGCACGGGTGATGGATCTTCCTATTCATTTATGCGACGATTATCCAGGGTGGTTACTGCATCTGCTCGAGGAACGTCAAGGAGCACATGTGGTGACTCTGAATGCAGAAATGACTATGCAAGCGCGGGAAAATCCAGCTCTAGCAGAGGTGATCCGCCAAGCAGATTTGGTCATTCCCGATGGATCGGGAGTGGTTTTATACTTGCAATGGCAGGGGTATCAGATCCAGCGCTTTCCCGGTATTGAGTTAGCCCAAACACTGCTTTATCGTATCCCTGAATTCTCTTCATCAGAGGAAGTCTCTAAAGGGGTGTTTTTCTATGGAGGACAGCCAGGAGTTGCTGAAGAGGCGGCAAAAATGTGGCAGCAGCACTGTCCAGATCTTGAGATCGTGGCGCAACATGGGTATCTGTCTGAAGCTGAACAGAAAGCCCTTTTATCTACGTTAGAAGAAAAACAACCTTACTTGATTTATGTTGGCTTAGGCGTTCCCCGTCAAGAACTCTGGATTGCCCAACATCGCTGGATCTGTCCGGAGTCCATTTGGATTGGAGTGGGGGGCAGTTTTGATATTTGGGCAGGACGAAAAGATCGCGCTCCGGTTTGGTTGCGCGATCGCCATTTAGAATGGGTGTATCGTCTCTACCAAGAACCCAGTCGTTGGCGGAGAATGTTAGCCCTACCTCGGTTTGCCTGGCTATCCTTAACTCAGTCGTTCTGATCGGTTCAGATGAAAACCCTAAAACAAACGCTACAGTCAGTCCGGCAATGGTGGCAGCCATCTCATTCCCCAGAACCCTCGGTTGCAGGAAAAAAAATCATTATTCAGTTTCAGAAGATCCAAAAAACCTATAACAATGGCGCTTGTCCCCTGCGCCAAATCTCCTTAGTGGTTTGTAAGGGCGATTTTCTGTTTATTACGGGAGCATCTGGAGCAGGAAAATCGACGTTTCTCAAGCTCATTTATGGGGCAGAAAAGCCCACATCCGGTAACTTGACCGTTTTAGGGGAAACGATGACAGACTTAAAAGGCGATCGCCTCTCCCAACTGCGGCGTAAAATGGGTATTGTCTTCCAAGACTACCAACTTATCCCCCAAAAAACCATTGCTGAAAACCTAACCTTTGTTCTTCGCGCCCAAGGATTTAGCCCTGCACAAATCCAGCGCCGTCTACCCCCTACCTTGAAAATGTTAGGTTTATCCCACAAAGCCAACTGTTTCCCCCATTACCTCTCTGGAGGAGAACAACAACGGGCAAGTTTAGCACGCGCTCTGGTAGGGACACCTCCCCTCCTGTTAGCCGATGAACCCACAGGTAACCTGGATTCCCACAACGCCATACAAGTAATGAAAATCTTACAAAAAGTCAATCGCATGGGCATCACCATTCTGGTGACTACCCATGACGAACGATTGATTCAGTTTTTAGGAAAACCAGTCTTATCTCTCCATCAAGGGCATTTAACCCCTGTCGATTAGAATTCTACATCTTCACCTGGTTCTGGAGCTAATCCACCGACCCCAATTTGGGTATTGTAGATGGTTGCTTCCGTAATCGTCAGGTCTTGCATCTCTGCACGGGTAACATCCACTTCAATTAGAGAAGCACGGGTAAAATCAACATCGACTAGATTGGCTTCATGTAAACTGGCTTGGTTGAGGAAGGCATCGGTTAGGTTCGCGCCTTCGAGATTAGCACCCGTGAGATCTGCACCTTCTAAGTTTGCTTCAGTCAGATTTGCACCGGATAAATCAGCATTGCGTAAGTCTGCGCCAATCAAATGGTGTTGGCTTAAATCTGCACCAGAGAGGTCACAGCCCATACATGCGCGAGTTTCAAGTAGTTGTTGGACGCGATCGGGATTTTCAGCTTTAGCTGGACTGAGCCATAGAAGGGGAGTAAATAAGGCTAAAACGGCTGCATGTGTAAGTTTCATATTGGCTTACCTCCCACACTGGTGTATAGATCGAATGTTATGATTCTCAGTATAGGGGTCACATCCCTGGAATTTCTTCCTCCAAGTGGAGGATTTGCAATTCACCCTTGTGCCGGATGTGCGATCGCCACAGTTATGCTATAATTGCTGAGATATTACATTGCGCTAAAACATCCATTCTAAGGAAATACCGACTCGACTATCTTTACGCTCGGTGGAGTTCTGTTTTTCGATCTCTGTTCCTAAACGCCACTGCTCAGTTAGAGCATAACCCATGGCAAGGGTCGTTAAACCAATTTCTGTGCCACTTCCCGGATTGACAAAGGTTTGAGAGAGGGATAAATCTGTACCTCCTCCCCGTGAAGGAATGAGAATCAGGCGTAGCCCCAAATTAATCCCCCCTCTTGAATAGTCTGGGGTTCCCAGATGATGATACCCGAAGACGGGAGCTAAGTTAAAATAGCCACCTAGGGGGAGTACATGATAATGAAGATCTAGGGCTAAGTGCGATCGCTCCCCCTCAAACGATCCCTCATACCCTACACTGAAACTTAACCCCGTTTTTCCCACCCACCAATCTTCTAACCCCACATGAAACCCCCCTAGATGATCTGATGACGGAAACTGGGAATACCCCGCTTTCAGTCGAGTCGGCAAACTCGGATCGGTTTGGATCTCTTCTAACACATTTGGCGCGTCCTCTTGCCAACGTTGCAGCACGGGAGAGCCTTCTAAAACCCCTGGTGGCACCTCCACAGGCTCGGCATAGGCAGCAAGTTCCATCCCCCATAACCCAGCGACTAACCCCAGGATGATACTCATTAAACTCTTAACAGATTCTCCCATTTCCATTGTCTTACCCTCAAAAGAGAGGTAAACTCCGTGTTTCTCCGTGACTCTGTGGTTTTATCCCTTTAAAAACCATAAAAAGGGCCTGCCAATCTTGACAGAACCCTTTCACCTCATGAAAAAATCTAATTAAAGAACAGCGCCTTCCATTTCTGTCACATCAATGGGTTTCATGAAATACAGTTTGATAAACTGAACACCATTAGAAAGGTAATGGGGAAGCTTTTGCAGGGGTTTTAAGAACTTGGGACTGCTAGAAGCATCAATTTCCCGCAATTTCTTATTGTTTTCGATGCAAATATCCAAATATTCATAGAATTTCGGATTGTCTACATCCAACATGACTGGGAATACCCGACCTGCGGTTTCATTGGTTTTCTTGATCACATAAATGTCGTATTCGCGCGCATCTAAACCAATGGAAGCATAGAAATCTGACCGTTGAATATCATTAAGGAACATGGTTGCAAACACCGACAACAGGAAGAAACGACTCCAGAGTTTCGCCTTCCAATCATTGAGTATTTGGGGCTGAGATTTCATAATGGCATCAAAGAAATCACCATGGCGGTTTTCGTCCTGACACCAATTTTCAAAGAAGCGGAAGATGGGATAAACTCTATCTTCTGGATGTTTCTGTAAGTGGCGATAGATTGTGATATAGCGCCAGTAGCCAATTTTTTCAGACAGGTAAGTAGCGTAGAAAATAAACTTAGGCTTGAAGAAAGTATAGCTCCGACTTTTCGTCAGAAAGCCTAAGTCTAAGGAGAGATTGAAGTCGGACATCGCCTTATTCAAAAATCCAGCATGACGGGCTTCGTCACGGGACATTAAATTAAAGCATTCTGCCAACACTGGACTTTTACCCTTGAGACGACGGCCCAATTCTTTATAGAGTAAGAAACCAGAAAACTCAGCGGTACAAGAGCGTTCGAGAAATTCGACAAACAACCGACGGGTTTCACCATCAATATGATCCCAGGATTGATTAAATTCCTCGTCACGGACAAAGTGATGGCGATTATAATCTGCTCTGAATTCTTCCAGAATCGCTTGCAATTCGTCTTCATTTACAGAGATGTCCATCTCAGCCATCTCATCGAAGTCTGTGGTGTAGAATCGAGGGGTCAGGATAGTTTCCTTAGCCGGGACTTTTACGCCTGGACGGATTTCTTGAAAAGCGGGTTTTTCAGCCGAGCTTACCATAGGTCTTTAAGGATTTGTTTTGAGTTATGAGCGCTTCCCTTAAGGGGGGTTGGATCTCCGGTGAGGGAGGGTTTTTAAAGTATCTAGGGTCTTAGTTTAACAAGGTCTGAGGCAGCGATCGCCATTTTTATGTTAAGAGTTGCAACAATTCTGTTACTTTCCTTAATTTATCGCTGAGGTAAATCCCATATCTATCCCTATCAGTAGAAGGGATACAGCTATTTTGGACTAGGCTGCACCACACGATCGCAGATTTCTTAATCTTTCTTAATCTTGGATATACTCTGTACCCTGAATCAGGGCGAACTCTGCCCGCACCAACTCCCGTCCCAGATACGCCGCATGATCGAACATCGTTACCCCACAGGGAGGATCGGTTTCAAAGAGTTTGACGCACAATTCCTTTGCCGTTCGCGCTGTGTAAACCTGACTCGCGGTTCGTTCCACTTTCCCTTTGGCAGGAATAACCTTTCCAGTGTCCGGATCGACTGCCAGACCGCGATCGTTGATAATATTAGTAAAATGCTTGGTGCCAATCAGCCCAGCTTCTCGGTCAAGGTAAATAATAAAATACCCTCCTGGATCGAGAGCAATATCTCGTTTCGAGAGTTCGTTATCAATGGCAGTAATCTCTTGGGCAATATCAGTCATACAGAACAAAAAGGCTAACGTTAGATAGAACATTATGGGTAAGATTGATGTTCATCGATTGAACCCCTTACCCATGCTATTTATAGTGTAAGATTTCTGGGGAATCGATTCCAAGGAAAATAGAGATTTAGGGCAGAGCAACTACTAGACAAATATCCAAATATCCATAGATAAGGGGATTTTCAGGTGGCGCAAGCAAAACCAACGATTTTAGTAACCGGTGGAGCCGGCTATATTGGCTCCCATGCAGTGTTGGCTTTACAACAGGCTAACTATGAGGTGATTATTCTAGATAATCTCAGTTATGGGCATCAGGATTTAGTCGAAGATGTTCTCAAAGTACCCTTAATTGTAGGGGATATTAGCGATCGCCTCCTACTCGATCAAGTCTTCCAAACTTATCCTATCGCTGCCGTCATGCACTTCGCCGCATTTATTGCCGTTGGCGAGTCCGTCCAAAAACCGGGCATGTACTACAGTAATAACGTTCATGGCACGTTAACCCTCCTAGAAGCCATGTTAACCGCCAAGGTCAAGAAGTTAGTTTTCTCTTCCACTTGTGCCATTTATGGGGAACCTCAAACTCTTCCTATCCCCGAAGATCATCCCCAAAATCCCATGAGTCCCTATGCTGCCAGTAAGGGCATGGTTGAACGCATTCTCACTGATTTTGACCATGCCTATGGCTTACAATCGGTCCGCTTCCGCTATTTTAACGCGGCTGGAGCCGAACCTGGAGGCTTATTAGGTGAAGATCATCATCCAGAAACCCATTTGATTCCCTTAGCGCTGCAAACGGCTTTAGGAAAACGGGACTCCTTATCTATCTTTGGCACAGATTATGACACAGAAGACGGAACCTGTATTCGAGATTATATTCATGTACTTGACTTAGCGGCTGCCCATGTTCTGGGTTTAGAATACCTGCTCAATGGTGGCGAAAGTGAAGTCTTTAATCTGGGGAATGGCAATGGCTTTTCCGTCAGACAAGTTATTGAAACGGCTCGCCAAGTAACCGGATGTGAAATTAAAGCCGTTGAGTGCGATCGCCGTCCTGGAGATCCGCCTATATTAGTGGGTAGTAGTGATAAAGCCAGAACTTTCCTCAACTGGAATCCCATCTATCCTGATGTAGAAACCATTATTCGCCATGCTTGGCAATGGCATCAATCGAGGCATGGAATAGGGAATGGAGAGTAGTCCATCTCCATGTCTTTGCGTCTTTGCGTCCCTGCATCCCTGTTTTCCTATTCCCCAAAATAAGAGGGGTTAACCAACAAGTGTTGACCCCTACAATATCACCTTAAACCCAGCTCAATCGGTTAACAAGCCCCTGTCCGATGTAAAATAACATAAACCGTTTGCCAAATGAGTTCTAAATCATAGAGAGGAGTCCAGAGGGATTGATATTCTAAATCTAAGCTCACGATATCCTCGAAATTGCTCACTAACGAACGTCCCTTCACCTGCCATTGTCCCGTTAAACCTGGTTTTACATCCAATCGTCTCCAGTGATGAGGTTTGTAGCGAATCACTTCATCATGGATAGGGGGACGAGTTCCGACTAAGCTCATCTCTCCCAGTAAGACATTCCAGAATTGAGGAAACTCATCTAAGCTAGTTTTACGCAAAAATTGGCCCACTTTAGTGACGCGGGGATCGGATTTATTTTTGAAGATTAACCCCTCAGCCTGGTTTTTCACTTTCGATTTCAGATTATCAGCATTGGTCACCATCGAGCGAAACTTATAAATAGTAAATGGCTTACCATGGAGTCCATAGCGGCGCTGACTGAAGAAAATAGGTCCAGGACTATCGAGTTTAATGGCAATGGCGATCGGGATAAAGATCAGAGCTAGAATCAACAAACCGACAAGACTACCAATAATATCGATGGTACGTTTAATCGGGCAATCTGTAGAAGGATGATGGAGTCTGGGTAAAACCGATACCAATTCCCAGCTTGAACCAAGGGAATAATTACTGTTCATAACACTTACATTATGAGGGACTTATGGGGCTTGATTCGAGTGTGTGCTTATACATCTCTATGCTAAGTCAATCCTTTGGTCTTTGGGTAGCGCTCAGACTTAAGCTTCTTGAAATCTTTAAAATTCTGTACCCATTTCTTCAGTTTTATGAAGTTTTGATGAAGTTAGGATATGGACTAACTATAGGATTTACACTGAAAGATAGATCGAATAATTTTAACAATAAAGCGCCAGCATTGACTCATCAACCCGTTAAAAGTCAAGGGTATCCCCGATCCTGCTCTTAAATCTCTGAATATAGTTTTGATCGGATGCATCTTAGAGCAAAGGAGTACCGGGAAAGTTATTGCCAGCTAGAGTTAATGCACTTAAACTGGGTTTGTCTCAGCTTAAATTTAGATGATCTATGAGCATTAAACCAAATCTCCTGTTCTTTGTCATAACATCTTGTGAACTTAACCGACTATGATCGCAAATGGAGAGCAATCATCTAAACGGCTGCCAATCATCGGCTTCCCCCATAGCTGCCTCGACTTCACCTAGAAGAGTTCAGTCAGTTCCGGGAAATTGTCAACATAACCCATTTCATACTCGAAAACTTGGTCAAACGGTGTTAGAGGTGCCAGATCTCGATCCCTTGAGTCAATTAAAATCAGGAAAATTGTTGATGGTCAATAAGAGCCGTCGCAATGGTCTGATTGTCTATAAACGCTATTATGCAGAATTTGCCGGTCCTGGGGCGGCTGTCGGTGGAATCTGCGATTCAGATTGTCATGGGTTCTTACCTGTGGGAAATCTGGATCTGGTCTCTCCGCAAAACTTAGAGGAGCAACGACAAGCTTATTTAATTCGCCTTCAGTGGATTCGTTTTACCCATCAATTCTCTGACCAAAGTATCCCTCTCAATCGGGCCCAAAAGATTCTTCAGCATTTTGAAGCTTTTTTTGGCGCTAAAACTCTGGCAACTATACCTGATGAGGCTTTAGCGTTGATGGTAGGTGTTTTCCCAAAGACGATCGATGAGGCTCGATTGCTCAGTTAAGAACGGAAACTGAGTCTAAAAGGCTATGGAGTCTTTGGTAAGTGCGTTTATTTTCGTCCGGATTGCCAATGGTGATCCTTAATCCTCCTCCAGTGTGACGAATAAGAGTGCCTTGGGTTTTCAGGCGATCGCCGAGCGTTTCGTAGGTCAGGTGGCTGCTAGAATTAAGGCGAGCATAGAGAAAATTCCCCGCACTTGGCCAAACTGTGAGCTGAGAAATTTGATTTAACTGTTCTTTTAGGTATTTTCTCTCTTCCAACAGTGAACCAACACTGCTGAGAATCGGTTGACGATTTTGTAGAACTAACAGGGCTGCCAGTTGGGAAAACGTAGGTAAGTTATAGGGCAGTCGTACTTTTTCTAAGGCTTCAATGAATTCCGGGTGACCCACAGCATAGCCGACGCGATGGGAGGCTAACCGAAAGGCTTTGGAAAACGTACGTAATATCACCCAATTGGGATGTTGACCCAATTCAGAGACGAGAGTGTGTTGACTAAATTCAAAATAGGCTTCGTCAATCACCACCAAAATTTCTGGAGGGAGTTGTTTTAGCCACTCGATTTCTTGAGGGGTAAGTGGGTTTCCAGTAGGGGAGTTGGGATGTACCATAAAAACCACCCGAATCGGAACCGAAGTATCTGATTCTACAATCTTTTGAGCGGCTTCTAGATTGGTTTCAAAGGTTTGGGGATTGCGGTCACTATTGACCACAGGAATGCCTAGGGTTTGGGCGAGAATCCCATACATGGAGAAAGTGGGATTAGCGGCTAAAATCGCTGCTCTCTCCCCTAAACATGTGGCCATAAGGATGGATCGAATCAGTTCATCGGAGCCGTTTCCTAGGCAAATTTGAGTGGGGAAAAGGGCAGTTTCTGGAGAGATCTGAGCTGATTCGTTGACATATTCAGCGATCGCCTCTTTCAATTCTTGATGACTGCCATCTGGATAGCGGTTAGCCTCTAGGGAATGAATATAAAGTTCGCCTAATTTCTGTTTCAGCTCTTCTGGTAAATCATTGGCGCTTTCATTGGTATCGAGTCGATCCAAAGTCTGTGGATGAGTGCCGATGATGCTTCCTGGATGAGGTTTATAGGCATTCAGTTGGGCGATCGCCGGACGGATGAAAGACAACATAGACTTAACTCACTCAGAAGTAGCGATGAAGATGAAATCAGCATATCAAATTTTATAGCGCTACGTGCTGGTCATAGGTAGCAGTGGGCACTAGGGAATCAGAAAAACTTAGTTGAGGGTTGTAATTCCAGGTAAAAAGTCTTGAATGCCTTGCCAAATTTGGGGTAGTTTATCGCCTAAGCTATGATCGCTCTCTAACTCAATTAAGTTAACCCAAGGTCGGTTCTCAGCGTAGTCTCGACTGACTTTAAGGGCAATAACTTCATCGTGTAACCCATGGAAAATGAGCGTAGGGACAGCACGGGTGAGAGACGAAGAGGGATATTGAAGTAAATCGGAGATGAAACAGTAGTGTAAGGGAAGCGATCGCTTCTGGCCATAATGATAAATGGGCCAATAGCCCCTTTTTTGCCATTCTTGACGTTCAGATTCCGTCAATTGAGTCATCCAATAGGTATAAAACTCAAAAGCGGGAGCCAGTAAAATTAATGCTTGCACTTGAGGATAACATTGGGCTAACCAAGTGGCTGTTAACCCTCCAAAACTCGAACCAATAATATAAACTGGGGTTTCTGATGCTGGGAGTAATTCCCCCACCTGTTGCAATTGGCGAGTTAGGGTGAGATGAGAAAAATCACCCTGATTCAGATTGGGGACTTCCAAGGTGAGTTGGCGATCGCTAAATTTTTGGGCGATCGCCAGAGACTTAAAGGACTGGGGAGATGAGGCAAACCCATGCAGATAGAAATACAGTGCTTCGCGCGGTAATGGGAAAACCATTTTTCTTCAGGAAAGAACCAGGGGGTAGGGTGAGCAAGAGAACAGAGCGATTCCATTCCAGCTTATACCTCTTTCCCTACCCACCCTAAGATGATGGGCTAACCCAATTGTTAATGATTCATTATTCCTGATTACCCCGACGATTCCCTCGGCCTGGGCCAAAGCGATCGCGTTTTTGATTCATCATCTCAGCAAACTGTTGCCGTTGGCTCTCATCAAGCACTGCACGAATCTCCATCATGCTCTCAAAACGAAGACTTCCCATTTGTTGAGCCAACTGTTGCACCTGCTGATATTGGCTCCGAATTTGGCTCTCATTGGCATTTCCTGTCATTAAACTACGCAACTGCTCGCGAGCTTGCTGCATGGCCTCTCGACCTTGTTCCAATTGGGGTTTATAGCGGTCTCGAATGGCTTCAATATCCTGTTGCTGTTGTTCAGAAAGATTCAACTGTTGCATCAATTGACTATTCTGCCCGCGCTGACTCCAGCCTCCTTGTTGAGCCATAATCGTACCTTGATTATCCCAATTTCGACGAGATTGAGCTTCAGCCATTCCCCCACCAAGAACCAGTAAGGTTAAGCTAACAGAACAGACCCGAGCGATCGAACGAACATTAACAGACATCATTTTGAGATACCTCTTCGGTTGAATGAATAAACTAATGGGTTTACGGGGAAGATTCCCAGAGAAGCAATGGATCGTCTTGCACCCAAGACAACTCTTGGCTAGTCGGACTGACCGTTTCCTGCCAAGTAGCTTGCAAAAATTGATCTAATGACGCGATTTCTTCTTCGGATAGGGGTTGGCTTGCCATTTGAGTAGACCAACGAGCATATCCACCCATCCCTAAAACCAGACTAGCGGCGATCGCCCCTACGACCCAAACCTTTCTCCTTTTGCGACTTACCCGTATTTCAGGATTAAGGCTCTGAATTTCTGGCAGAATTTGGTCTTCCAGCCCCCTTGTCTCTGGTGGAGGGCAAGGACGATAGTGATGCAGAAACTCAACCAGGCGATCGTCCTTTTCTGGCTCACCCGATGAAGATTGAGGATTAAGCGGCTTCATAATTGCACTCCCTGTGCTTCCAAAAACTTACGCATGGCTGCTCGGCCATGAAATAACCTCGATTTCACTGTCCCCAAAGGAATCTGTAAAACCTGAGCAATCTCCTTTTGTGGTACATCTTCCAAATCATGCAAAACCAGAACTGTGCGTTGTTCCCAACTCAATTGTTCTAGACCTTGATGCACCAAATCTTGATAATGGAGGTGCATTAAATCGGATGTGTTTTCAGACACAGACAAAAGATCCACATTCAAGGACAATTGATTTTGTTTAGCCAATTGTCGCCGTTGATCCGAGGCTACATTACAGGAGATTCGGTAGAGCCAAGTCGAAAACTTTGCACTTCTCCGAAACTTGGGTAGTCCTTTCCAAGCTCGCAAAAATACGTCCTGAACCAGGTCATCCAGGTGAGATGGCCCACAAAGTTGATACAAAGTGGATCGAACCTGGGCTTGATAACGGCGATATAATAGGCGATAGCTCTGGGGATCTCCCTGAAGACATCGATGGACTAATTCTGAATCAGGATTAGATGATTCAGAATCGCCATTCCTCCGATCGGGTCCCCAAAGATGAGCTAATCTAGCAGCCACGCAACCCGTTCCTCGTCATTAGTGATTTCTGTATGTTTAGACTTGGGGGGGGAGCAGAAGGTTCAAGGTCGTCAAGAATAATTTTAAAACTCTAGATTTTTAAATTCTGGATAAAATAAAAGATTAACAAATCACCCATCTTGTCTAACCCCTAATTTTATATGGATTTACTAGAGTATCAGGCTAAGGAACTATTCGCGGAGATTGGCATTCCAATATTGCCGTCTCAGTGCATCAATCATCCGGCTGAGTTGAAAGGATTGAGGATTCCCTATCCCGTAGTCTTGAAGTCTCAAGTGCGGGCTGGAGGTCGGAGTAAGGCTGGAGGGGTAAAGTTTGCCGAAAATACCATTGATGCAGTGGCGGCTGCTCAAGCGATCGCGAATTTGCCGATTATGGGAGATTATCCAGATGTGATTCTTGCAGAGGCTAAGTACAATGCCGATCAAGAGTTCTATCTGGCAGTTGTTTTAGATACTCAGGCTAGACGACCGGTACTGTTAGGGTCGAAGAAAGGCGGGGTGGATCTCGATGCGGTGATGGAACAAATGCAATTCGTGGTGGTAGACCAGGCTTTTTCCCCTTTTTATGCTCGCCGTTTGGTGTTAAAGATGGGACTCCAGGGGCGCTTGATTCAATCGGTTAGTCAAATCATTGAAAAAATGTATCGATTGTTTGTGGATAAAGACCTGGATGTGGTAGAAATCAATCCTTTGGGCGTAAGTCCCGATGGCAGTGTGATGGCTCTAGATGGTAAGATAACGGTGAATGACGAGGCCTTAAGCCGCCATCCGGATATGGTGGACTTATTGCACCAACATACCCCTGGATTGGTCAAGGCTAATCCGTTGAAGTTAGAGATGAATGGCGATCGCCCACAGAAAGGAGATAAGATCCGAGATCTGGGCTTTCATCTAATGGATTTAGAGGGCACGATTGGAGTCTTGTCCAATGGTACAGGATTGATGATGGCCACCCTCGATTTAATCTATAGTCACCGGGGCAATCCAGGCCGGTGCTTAGATATTGCTGGAGACTTTCAAGGGGGATGGTTAGCCGATCAACTCTGCGAGCGCATTGAGGTTGCCTTGGATTGGGTACTCGATGGGACGAATGGGGAGGTCTTGCTCATGAATTTGATCGGTAGTTTAACGCCGAGCGATCGCATTGCAGAAACGATCCTAAAGACCTTAGAACGCCGATCTCGATCGCCTGTGAGTCGTTCAATTCCAGTTATTCTCAGAGTGGTGGGAGATCCCTTGAGTCCAGAGATGGAAGAGCGATTAGCTCAATTTCAAATTACGTGGATACAAGACCTAGAAGCAGCAATTAAAGCAGCTTTGGCTCCCAGTAAACTTTAAGTGTTCTGTCAAAAAAAGCGCCCTGATTACCCATGAACTTTAGTCATACTCAAAAAGTATTAGTCCAAGGAATTACCCAGGCTTTAGGAGGAGTCCATGCCCGGTTAATGAAAGAGTATGGTACGAATGTGGTGGCAGGGGTGAGTGCGGGAGATGGAGGTCAAGAGATTGAAGGCATTCCCACATTTGATTTGGTGGAAGAGGCAGTGACTCAGGTAGAGGGGATTGATACATCGTTGATTTTTGTCTCGCCCTATGAAATGCTTGATGCTGCTCTAGAGGCGATCGCCGCTGGAATTCGCAATCTGATTTTAATTCCCTCTGGAATGCCTCCCCTGGATATGGTGAAGTTACTGCGTAAAGCGGAAGTGACGGAAACCTTAGTCTTGGGGCCCAATTGTCCCGGCATCATTGTCCCAGGTCAAGTACTACTGGGAACCCATCCTACTCAATGTTATACTCCCGGCCGCATTGGTGTAATTAGTTGCGCGGATACTCTGACCTATCAGGTAGCCTTAGAGTTAAGTAAGGCAGGATTGGGTCAATCCGTAGGGGTGGGTTTAGGCCGAGAAACCATTTTAGGGTCTTCGTTTGCCCAATGGTTACAAATTTTAGAAGAAGATGACCAAACCGATGCGATCGTCCTTGTGGGTGAGATGGGTGGACTAGGAGGAGAAGAACAAGCTGCCCAATATATTAGTGAAGCTATTGATAAACCCGTAGTGGCCTATTTAGCGGGTCAACAGTCCCCCAAACTTCGCCGAAAACGTCATGCAGCCTTAATTGCGTCCCGATTATTAGTGGGTGAGGCGAAAGCAGGAAGAGGTTCGATGGTGAATACAGAAATGGGCGATCGCAAGTTAGAAGCCTTTAAAGCTGGTAAAATTTCTGTAGCCCAGAAACTTGCTGATATTCCTAGGTTGCTGAAAACTAAATTGAAACCCGCTTCATCTGCTAGAGGACGAAGAAGCCAAAAGTGAGGATAAAAATGAACAAAAAAACAACAGTACTAATCTGAACGCTCTTGGCCTTCCTACAATGGCTTTGATATTATAGCTGAGAAAGGGAGAGTTAGGGCATTTTCTATTGCCTCTTGCCTATTGCCTCTTGCCTCAAACCATAACCTCACTGTCCTAATCAACTCTTTCACTGCTATAGTTCAGATTATCCAGTTTTTCCAATAGTCTTAATCCCTTGTTGGGGTTACCTTGAGCTGCCATAGCTTTAAATCTACGTTCTGCCTCAAACTCAGTCAAAGCAAGCACTGAAAGCTCTTCAATCAGTTTATTTATACTGATTCCTTTGGCTTTTGCTAAATATTGAAGGCGATCGCATTGATCGTCTGGTAATTGAATCATTAAAGTTGCCATATTCACCTATTCCTTATCATTACTTCTGGTTTTAAGATCGATAATTTTGGAAATAATAGTTCAGCGTTTTGGAAATCTTTCAGGTTATTGGTAACAATCGATGAAGCACCACCTGCTAGAGCAAGTTCAATTAAATGGTTATCAGCTTCATCTCTCAAGTTCGGTCGCCACAAAAAGTAAATATTCACCCATTCTGAAACCTTTAAAAAAGCTTGAAATAACTCCAAAATCTCTTCTTCAGTTAGAGAACATTGATCGAAAATATCTGAGCGAAAAACAACAGATTCATACTCAGAAAACAGAGCATTTCCCAATATCGGCTGATATTGACGGCTCAAACAAAGTCGAATTACTTCTCGGCTTGGGCCACTCGGACTAATTAACGCACTAATGAAAACGCTCGTATCTACAACGATTCTTGAAGTCATATGAGCATAATAGCATATATATGCCTATGTGTAAGCTAGGACAATTTGATTAAAACGGCTTAGATAAAACAAAAAACGAAAAGCCATTATCCTGCCAAGTACCCTGATTAACAGGACGATCGGTTAAGGTAATTCCCCATTGAACTCCAGCCGTTAAACTTTCTTGTTCCCAACGCAAGCCAATTCCCAAGGAAGATAACGGTTGGGTATCCCTACCGGAGAAATTCCAACCGATGCCATAATCAAAAAAAGGAGCCAATTGGACTTGGGCATCCCAGTGGGGAATTTTAACCAGAGGAAAGCGTAATTCTAAAGCAGAAAACCAGCCGCTATCAGTTAATATCCCATCTTGACGATAGCCGCACACACTGTCTAATCCTCCTAAACGAAAGGCTTCTAGGGGGAGTAAAGGATTAGTGGCTAGTTGCAGCTCACTGCGCCAGAGTAACAGGTTTTCTTCTCCCCAAAGTTTAGACCATTGACAGGGTAAGCTCATTTAATTGGGTAGCGAATGTACTTGACAAAATCCGAACCCTATAAATTAGCACAGAATTAACCGAATTTGGATAGTATGGTCTTGACCTCAAGGGGTGACAAGGCAG
>DDLS01000077.1 GCA_002340255.1 Cyanobacteria bacterium UBA2566 | reverse complement strand
TTCCCCATTCCCTATTCCCTATCCCTCGACTCCCCACTCCCCATTCCCTTGTATGATAAACAATGGAGTAATACGGTTGTTTTAAGATTAACTATGGACATTCTCTCTTTAGGTTGGGTTTCCTTGCTGGTGATTTTCACCTTCTCTATCTCTATGGTCGTTTGGGCAAGAAACGGTTTCTAAGTAATATCTGAGGGAAAGCTCATGGAATCTCCACTTTTCGCCAGTCTCGTTTGGGCAGCTTTTGCCTTATTGATCTTGGTAACAGGCGGAGTCGTTTATCTTACCTTAGTAGACTGGAACGATCGCCGCAGGCGACTCAAAGAAGAGCGAGAAAATCGTTCTTCATCTTAATAATGGGGTAAATGGCGGTATTGGGGGATGGGGTGACGCTCCTGAACCCGATCGCCGATTCCCTGTCATAGCTTCCCGAAACATCGAATCGCCATGAAAAACTCTGATACCATTATCTTAAAAGCCTTCTTATTTACCATTACCGAGTGTGAAGAGGCATTACCCTTAAGCCTCAAGTTTGGTATTCATCAAGTGATTAAAGATTGGGATAATGGAAACTCAAAAGCCCTCGTTGCCCTAGAAGAATTGCTCTATAACTATGATGAAATTCTGCCCCTCTATCAACAAGCTTGTGTGACGCTCCAGCAAAACAAGGTTAAACCCGAAATACAGGAAGAAGTAGAGGAAGTAGAGGAAGAAAAGGAGACCGCTTCACCTCCCCTACCTTTACCGAACTTAAAAACTGTTGGCTTTATGATTTTACGCGCCGAAGATCCTCAAGGGGTAGCGAAACGGAAATTAGAAGAGTATCAGGCTTCTCCAGAGTGGTATTTGCAGCTAACCCTAGATGACTTCAGCAACGAATTGTAAGCTCTAAGACGGTCATATTAGAGTGAAGGTGAGCTGAGTCGGGCGATCGACCGCGCTATAAAAGGGCGCTTCGTGTCACGATTCAGACAGGAAACGCCCTTATACAATGCAAGTGTTGTGCGTAGGTGCAGATTAAGTTTTTTTGACGAATTACCGAATTCGTCAGAATCAAGCCTTATCCTAGATAGTCTGCTTCCGCTTCTAGCTGATGGACTAGAGAAACATCGCCTTTAGTACGAGCGACCTCTAATCTGTGTTGTAGGTTTTTGCGTAGGTTTTCTTTATGCGCTTGAGCGGCTTGTTGGAGTTGTTGGCGTTTTTTGTTCATGATAAACAGTTTTTTGACTTTTGATAAGGTAGATTGGTTTTCTTTCTTTTAAGATAACTGATTTAGCGAAAAATTGTAGCCAGAGTTACGAAATTTTAACAAACCCTTGGCCAAGCCTTTTCCGTCCTATCGTTGGCGTAGCGCGCCTGATAGGGCTGAGAATTTTGCCCAACTGGAACCTCTTTGGAGCTTTTCAATGACTGACATCCCCCTAAATCCAGCCGTTTATATTGTTGGAGCCGGCCCTGGTGACCCGGAATTGCTGACGGTTCGCGCTCAACGGATTTTGGCTCAGGCCGATGCAATCCTGTATGCCAACTCTTTGGTTCCGAAGCAGATGTTGCTCGATACCCGCAAAGATGCCGAGTTAATCCCGACGGGTCATCAAACCCTGGAGTCAATTTTACCGATGATGATTGAGCGGGTGCGTCAAGGTCAGGTAGTCGTGCGGTTGCATTCAGGCGATCCGAGTTTGTACAGTGCCATTGGCGAACAAATCCAAGGGTTATCGGAAGCAGAAATTCCGTTTGAAATTGTACCGGGAATCAGTGCTTTTCAGTTGGCAGCCGCCCGCTTGGGGGTAGAGTTAACGGTTCCGGAGTTGGTGCAGACGATCATTTTAACGCGGGTGAGCGGCCGAGCATCTCAAATGCCTTCAGGGGAAGAGTTAGAGTCTTTGGCGGCCCATCAAGCAAGTTTATGTTTATATTTAGCCGCACGTCATGTGGAGCGTTCCCAAGAACAGTTGTTACAGCATTATCCGGCAGATACTCCAGTGGCGATTTGTTATCGGTTGGGATGGCCGGATGAGAAGATTGTGGTGGTTCCGTTGGAGAAGATGGCACGTGAAACCCAGGAACAGGAGTTAATACGGACGACGTTGTATGTGATTAGTCCAGCGCTGAAGGGAATCGGAGGGCGATCGCGGCTTTATCATCCCGATCATTCCCACTTGTTTCGTCCTTAACGTTGTCATTTATTCAGACTATCTGGATTGATACCCAGTTGCTGAAGACGTTCTCTTAACTGTTGAATGGTCTGCTCTTGCTCTTCAACAACTGCTTCAGCGCGATCGGCTCTTTCCTGTTGCTGTTCCTTTTCCTGACGTTCAAGTTCCTTTTCTTGATACTGGCGATCGCGCTCTAGTTCAGCCGTCTCTGCTCTCTCTTCTGGAGTCAGATAGCGATCGCCGTTTTCATCATACCAATAGAGCCATTCTCTGGTAATTCCTTGATAAGTTCCTCGATCTGTACCGATGCCTAAATTGAGTTGGGATAACCAGACCGGTTCTCCAGATAATAATTCATATTCCCCCCCCTGGAGTTGATAAACTTCTAGCTTCTGTTTCTTTTTCCGTAGGGGATTATAGATTACATAGTAGAGAACTCCCAATTGGGCATATTTTTGTTTTTTCTCGCTATATTCTCCTCTTGGTGTTGTGGAGACCACTTCTAACACGAAAGTTGGAATTTCTCTCTCCTCCCAAAGAACATAAGATAACCGTAAACCTTCATCAACGATCCGAGGGACACCGATACTTAAAAAACCATCGGGGACAATAGCGGGTTGGTTCGGATCGGTGTAAACTCCCATATCCACGCCAAAGAACCAATCCATTCGCTCTGACCAAATGAGTGCGAGCATCGCTTTGAGGAGTGTGGGAATTAAATCTTGTAGTTCATTATCCACAGGAGTCTCATCCGAGTCTGGTAAATCCTGCGCCGAGGGTAAACTATTTCTGAGATGATATTTCAGTAGCATAAGTTGACGAGGAGTTTCTCTTTATTTTATCGCAGACTTTAGTTTATCCCATGACATACATTGATCTAATTGGGGGGTTTTGCCAAGTTGCGGAACCGGGTAAATTCAGGGTCGAAGAGCAGTTTAACGACTCCAGTAGGGCCATTGCGGTGTTTGGTGACGATCGCTTCGGAGATCGCGCGATCGGTGGTATCGGGATTATAATACTCATCTCGGTATAACATAATTACCAAATCCGCATCTTGCTCAATACTGCCGCTTTCCCTCAAATCAGACATCATCGGCCGTTTGTTAGTGCGCGACTCTACCGAACGACTGAGCTGAGATAAAGCAATAACCGGTACATTTAATTCACGTGCTAGCCCCTTAAGTTGCCGAGTAATTTTCGAGAGTTCTTGCACCCGGTTATCGCTACTTCCTTCCATCAGTTGCAGGTAGTCGAGCAGTACTAATCCGAGTTGTCCTTGTTCGGCTTGCAGTCGGCGAGCTTGCGATCGCATCTGAGTCACGGTCGTATTTGCCGTATCATCAATATAAATCGGCAACTCAGACAGATTAGTTTGCGCTTCAATTAAAGGCTCCCATTCCGTTTGACTAATCCGCCCTGACCTGAGACGATTACTTTCAATTCCCGCTTCACTAGAGAGCAAACGCAGCGCTAATTGCTCTTTCGACATTTCCAAACTAAAAATAGCGGCGGCCAAGTGACTCGTTTGGGCAATATTGTTCGCAATATTGAGCGCGAAGGAGGTTTTCCCCATTGACGGTCGTCCAGCAATAATAATCAAATCCGATCGCTGAAATCCCCCTGTCATCGCATCAAGATCGTAAAATTGGCAGGGCAAACCCGGTAAAATTTCTCCTGTACTTTGAGATTGGATTTCTTCATAGGTATGAGTTAAGGTTTCTGCTAAAGAAACGAGACCTTTTTGTACGCGATCTTGGGTGAGATTAAAGATTTTTTGTTCGGCTTGGTCGAGAATTTGTTTAATATCAGTCGCCGTATCATAACCCAACTGCACAATTTCATGACCTGCTGTAATCAGTTGACGACGCAGATATTTATCCATGACGAGTTTGGCATACTCGTCAATATTCACCGCGCTCACCGTACGGTCGAGCAGTTGTACCAGTTTGCTCTGACCGCCTACTTTGTCTAATAGGTTCTGGTCAGAGAGCCAACTGTTCACGGTCATAAAATCCGTTGGTTTCCCACTGTTGTGGAGAGTGAGAGTCGCTTGGTAGATTTTTTGGTGTGCGGAAATGGAAAAGGCTTCGGGGCGCAGAATATCCATCACCCGATTAATAGCTTCTGGGTCGAGTAGAATACCGCCGAGGATGGATTCTTCCGCCTCAATATTTTGGGGAGGAAGGGTGTCGGGAAGAGCTGGAAGGCTGGACTCGCTGACCATGGGAATAGGAAATAGTGCGATTCGTTCGCTAAACACTAGACTAACGTGTTATTTTAGGGGATTAGCGGCAAAGTTAACTACCTATAGGTTGATTGGAGATCGCTATGAACCCACAAAAAAATAGTAGAACCTTGACAACGTGCCTCAAACCATAACCTAACTGTTCTAACCAACTCCTTCTCTGCTATAGGATAAATGGAGATAACAGGGGATCGGGAGTACCGATTAACTGACGAGCAAACCGGGGGGCGATCGCCGGAACTAAGGTAATGGGAGCGGTAAACCCAGAAAACACATATAGCCCTTCTCGTTTGGGTATTGCCCCCATAATGGCAAAATTCTGATGCACAAATGCCACTAAACAAGAATGCCAGGTTCCCGCCTCTTGAGCTAAAGAGGGTAAGATTTGGCCAACTTTTTGGCGAATTTCTTTCTCACTCCTTTGGGGATTAATCTGAGCCTGGGGATCGGTTACGGTGCGGCTCAATTGTCCTAATAATAATCTTCCCCCTAGAAACTGTACCGCACCAGTATCAACAATGGCAGGGGCTAACTCGTGTCCCGGTTCATCCCAAAGGAATTCCAATTCTGGACGACTTGAATAGGTTTCAAGCTGATAGAGTTGGGTTTGGGAAGGGATGATAAAATTAGACAAACGCTTGTCCGTGTTGACAATTTCTACTAATTCCGCATGGGTAAAATAAATAGGAATATCAATTCCAGCTTGTTTGAGTAGTTGTCGAGTCCATCCTCCAGCACAAACGACTACGTTTTTCGCCTGATAGGAGTCTTCGGAAGTCCTGATATGATAGGACCGATCCAGCTCCTTACCTAATTCCTGGACTTCCCCAATTTCCATGACTCCCCCTTGACGGATTGTCGCCTGTTGATAGGCTTGATTGAGGAGAATGGGGTTAACCTGAGCTTGCTGTAAGGTAAAAGCACTAACAATTGCCTCTGGATTCAGCAAAGGTTCGATTTCACAGGCTTCTTGGGGGGTTAACATCTGAAATGGATCGCTCATCTGCTGGTAAGCGGCGATCGTGTATTCCACATCTTGCCCTGGATCGACGGTAAACAGGAACTCTACTGCTCGAAATTCTGTATCCATACCTAATTCATTGGATAATTGCTCGTGTCTGGCTTTTCCTTCATGGAATAATGTTCCTCTGTCTCCCGAAGTGCCATACCAATGAACGCCTCCATAACTATAGTGAGTTGCCCGATCTCCATCAGTGCTTTGATCTAAAAGGAGTATCTCTAATCCTAGCTTACTGAGTTCATAGGCTAGAGCGCTTCCGGTAATGCCTGCTCCAATTACAATCCAATCATAGATTTTTGTCATTTTCACCTACTTCCTTCCCTAATTGCCAACATTTTTTGCACAAAGCGCTGAGGAATATCCCATCGATCGCCCCAGTGTAAATGCAAATAGGATGCATGAAGATTATAGATTTGCCATCCTTCGCTTACCGGGTGCGTATGGCGATCGTAGCCTTTTAATTGAAATAAGGGAAGAGTTGACTGTTCTTTACTGGGGAAAGGGGGAGTGAGTTGGGAGCGGTGAAACTCATGACCTTGAAGGGTTGAACCGGCTTCTACCAAGGGACTATGATTGAGGACGGTGGCTTGTCGATAGCCGAGGGTGAGCTTTTTCTCCATGGTGGCATTAGAGGGCAAAATCCCTACCATCGGCCAAGTTTTGCCTTCAAAGGTGGTGAGACTTTGGCACAGAACCATTAAACCTCCACATTCGGCATAGGTGGGCAGTCCGGCTAAAATAGCTTGGTAGATGGCGTTGCGAGCGGGTTGATTGTCCGAGAGTTGCTCCGCGAATATTTCGGGAAATCCTCCCCCGAAGTAGAGTCCGTCAATAGCAGGGGGAAGGGTGCGATCGCCTATTGGACTCCAGGGAACGAGTTCTACCCCGAGATGTTGCAGCAGATCTAAGTTATCGGCATAGTAAAAGCTGAAAGCCGGATCTTGGGCGATCGCCAATCGGACTTTGCTCGGGGATGGGGGGATAGGGAGA
>DDLS01000124.1 GCA_002340255.1 Cyanobacteria bacterium UBA2566 | reverse complement strand
GCCATCCACCATTGCGGAAACTGCCCCCATTGCGCCATCCATTGCGCCATCCACCATTGCGGAAAACATTACGAAATTGTGCCAGATCTTGGCTCCGTTGTGTCTCAGATGACAGGGGATTCCTTTCTAAATCCAGTTGGTGTTCTCTATTTTGCAAAGTTTCGGTTAATCGGTTTAATCGCTGTTCGAGATCAACGTTAGTGCTAGGGAATTCAGATAAATTACCGGTAGCGTTGGCTGGTGAAGCACTTAACGTGGATAGGGTTAATAAAAACCCAACTAATCCCGTGGTTGTGCTAATTTTCATGAATAACTCCTTTGCATAGAATGCTTTGAAACGATAGCATTGGCTAGATTAGGGGGTAAACTAAGACGCGATAAGGCTCTGCATTGCTTGCGCGATCGCATAAATCAACGGTGCTAACGCTAATGCGGGCAAAAATGATGCAATTCGCAGTTTACCAATATTGAGCAAATTCAAGCCTAAGCCTAACATGATAATTCCACCGACTCCAGTCACTAGGAAAATTCGGGGGTCGTTGCCTGGATCGGGTAAGATTTGAGTCAGGCTACCCGCTAGTAAGGAAATGCCCCCTTGAAAGATGAGGATGGTAATGATGGAAAACCCCACTCCAATCCCATAACTTCCGGTGAGCGCAATGGAGACTAACCCATCCATCGTTGCTTTCAGTGCCAGTAAACTATCATCACCTGTGAGTCCATTATTGATCGAGCCAATCAACGTTAAAGGGCCGACACAAAAGAGTAAACTAGCCGTAACAAACCCTTCCGTAAACCGTCCTCCTCCGCGAAACCAAATCTTGAGTTGAGAACCAATGGCATTGAGTCGCTCTTCCAGTTGCCACCATTCTCCCAATAAGCCACCCAAAGTTAAACTAAGCACCGCTAACACCACCCCATCAACCTGTCCCGCTTGCGCTTGAGTTAAACTTCCAGCCATACTCATCCCCAGATACAGGGTAATCAATCCCATCCCTTGAGTAATGGTGGATTGAATGCGTTGGGGCAGTTGATTTTTCAGCAGTAACCCTAACCCAGTTCCCACTAATACAGTTGCCACATTCATCCAGGTTCCACTGGTTTTTAGCCAAAAATCAAACATCAGATTCAACTCACTCACTGACTGTCCAATAAGATATCATTACTTGTAGCAATTACCTATTATCTTGCGCAAAACGGTAATTAGTTTGACTGACGTTGCCAAATCAATATCTCGTTATTTAAACCTCCAGAAATGAGTCTTTGATCGTTGGCACTCAAACCCAGAGAAATGACATAATCTGAATGTTTCTTGACTGTAGATTGTAACTGACCGGTCTGTACATTCCAAAACCGAATTGTCTTATCCCAACTACCACTAATGAGGGTTTGGTTATCTTCCCTCAGCGCTAAAGACCAAACCCCATCGGTGTGACCTTTGAGGGTTCGTTGTAATTCCCCTGTGGCTAAATTCCAGATGGTAATGTCTCCTTCTCCCCCTGCACTAGCGAGGGTTTGACTATTGGCACTAATGGCTAGAGCGAGAACCGATAAACGATGATTTTCAAGAATATTGACTAACTTAAATGTGGGCAACTCCCATACACGAATGGTGGTATCTTGGGAGCCACTAATCAACCATTTTCCATTGGGAGAAATAGCTAAGGAACTAATTAATCCTTGATGACCGGGAAGAGTTTCTATGGTTTCATAGGTGTTCAAATTCCAAATGAGAATCTGTTGATCCCATCCTCCAGAAACGAGGGTTTGACCATCGGGCGTTATGGCTAAAGCAGAGACTGCATCTCGATGACCGGTGAGGTTTTTTTGTAGCTCTCCAGATTCGAGATTCCAGAGCTTAATGGTGCGGTCTTCACTGCCACTGATGAGGGTTTTTCCATCAGGGGCGATCGCCAAAGCATTGATGGCTTTTTGATGACCTGTTAAGGTGTTAATTGGCTCTCCAGTGGTTAAATTCCAGAGAACGATCGCCCCATCACTATGGCCACTGACCAGTCGTGCATCCCCTAACGAGGCGATCGCCACTGCACCTAAAAATCCCCCCTCCCGTTGTAGCGTTTGGCTTAACTGATACCCTCCTGCAACAATGGCTTCAGTCGCTGGAGCTGGGATTTCACTCAGCACTGCCCTAGAATCAGATGCTGTTGGAGTCGGTTTTTCCGCGCTCTCCCACCAGCTTAAAACTCGATCGAGTTTAATCCCTGTGGCAACCACTTGATCCGTATTTTCGACTAATTGAACCAACCGATTAATACCAATTACTTCACCTCGTTGATTTAAGACCGGGCCGCCACTCATGCCCACCCGCACCACATTGGTATAATTTAACGGTAATTGTGTTTGATCCACCCCTTGCAGCAATTGCACAAATTCCCCTTCTGTATTCACAAAAATCCGTTGACGAACCGATCCCCCAGACCGTGGCCAACCGGCTACATAAGCTAGATTTCCTGCTTCTACTGCTTGCGGGTTACCGATGTTTGCGGTGCGATAGGTCATTTCACTATAGAAGGCCAGCACGGCAATATCTTCTCCAGGCATTCGCAACCGATGGGACGACCTCACCTGATAGCGATCGCCATCGGGAGTAATAATGGTATAGTCTTCCGGTCGATCCACCACATGGGCATTAGTGACCACATAATAAACCTGATTTTCAGTAGCGAAAATTACACCGCTTCCTCCCTGGGGGCCTTCGATGCGAACCGTAATTTCTGAGGCAATGCGGTCAATTACTGGGTTGGCAAGACTGGGAAGGCTAAGAGCTAGGCTAGGGGCGAGACTCAGAAGAGCAGCAGAGAGAAAACGAGTATACATTTCAATTAAAAATTTTTGTAGTTCAGGTGGGAAATTATCGTAGGTGGGTAGGAGAATAAGCGATAGAATTCAACGTATATAACCCAATTCTGCCCACCCTACCTGGTATTTAGACGCTGTTGGAAACGGATAATTACAGCTTGAAAAAATGGCCATTGATAATATTCAAACATGAGCCAAGCCACCAGGAATAGATGGGTAAAGAAGGTTAGCCCAGTCCAAAACAAGGGAAACCATGCGCCGCTACTTTCGGGATCGGGCGGAAAGATATAAGAGCCTAATCCAATTAGAATGGGAGGTAAGAGGATTAGGGGAACACTTAACAGCCAGAGAATTTGCGATTGATCGCCCGATCGCATCATAGCAACGTTAATCCAATTTTTACCCGTCCAGTACCAGGAAAAGGGGCGATCGCCATCTGCCAACTGAAGAGTTTGCTGTTGCAGATTTGCACTAAAGATATGACGGCAAAAGTTACAGGCAAATGCATCCATCAACGTCAGTGCAGAAATCCTTCCATGGCGACACAGAGGACAGGTGTAGGTGTCATGGGTATTGAGCATGGCAATTAAGTTTTTGGCTTTTTCTGGTTCACTAGGGGGTCAGTTTTTGTTGTGACAATCTTCTAAAGATTTGATATCAGTAATGGGTAATTCTAGATATTTATGGGGTTTGAGTCTGGGTGATTACGGGCGATCGCTGACGGTTTTGATAAATTCCTTACCATTTTCTTCTAAGACCACAATTGGATTACCACTAGAGGCAATTTCAATTCGTTTCACTCGTATTCTGCCATTTGATAAGGATTCTCCAGCCACCACATAGCGAGAGGTTGGTTCATCAGGAGCCTTAAGAATTGCCCGCATTCCGTCTGGCAGCTCTGCCACTCCTGTTACTTTTACGGCTTCTGCTCCCGATGGTGTTACAGGACTCGGAGTGAGGATAGGCTGCACTTGAGCGACTTCAATCGTTTGGGGAATTGCTTGGACGCTGGGATTGGGTTGTACCGTCGGCAATTGGGGGGATGGAGTTGGGATCGGAGCCGGTAAAGGGATAACGGGTAAGGGTTGAACCGGGGAGGGGGCTGGGTTGGGTTTGACTGTCACTTCTGGGGTTGGAGTTGGTGGGGTTTGTGTTACCTTAATCTGGCCCGGAGTCACAATAGGATGGGTGTCTAAAGGACTGAAGGGGTCTCGCTGCCCTTCTTTGAGTTGCGCTAACCGTTCTTCAGCCGAAGTTGAAGGGGTTAATTGGGGAATTTGGGCTAAGATTTGGCTCTTCTGTTTGGGAGTAACTTGGGGAGAAGGAGGAGGAGTAATGGCCACTTCTGACTCGATTACAGCCTCCTCTTGGGATACCTTGGGACCACTACAGCCCAGTGTCCAGAGTAAAGAAATGCTGATGGTACTCATCCACAGGAAGCGATTCATTGTTAGATCTCCCAATCTTGCTCTTCATCATTCAGAATACCGCCTCTTGCCTGAATTGCAACGTAGTGGAGAGCATAGGGGAAGATGGAAACACGGGAAGGTTCCGTATTGCCCTTTCCTATAAGTTTTGTAACAATTTCCCCAATTTTGCATAAAATAACCGTCTTTTTTCTGAGATCCCTATAGAGACCCTTGTTAATGCTCTGAAATCCCATCCTCCTCGGATGGGATTTTTTCTACTCAAGAGGAGAGAGTTCCATGTTCTGGCCGATCGCCCTTTTTGCTATTATCGTCTTTCTCTGGACACAAGAAACCTTAGTTGAAAAACCGAAGAAGAAGAAAACCCCAGAAGAAAAACTGGGAGAGGCGATCGGCGAATATCTCAAGTCAGGGATTAGAATTCGTACAGAAGAATCTCAAGATAAATAGTCCGTGGTAATCCCCTGTTCTTGGAGAAAGGTTTGTACCTGTTCAGCCGTCGGCTCAGGGGCGATCGCTCCAGGTTCAACAGTGGTTAGAGCGCCAACGGCTGCTGCATAGGTAACAATTTCCTTAACCTTCTGGGGATCTTGCAAGCTGGAAATCTGGTATCGATTCAGTTGATGAATCAAACCCGCTACAAATCCATCTCCTGCTCCTGTTGTATCCTTTACCGATACGGCAAAAGCCGGTACACTTCCTTCTCCTTCTCCGATCGCATAATGGATCGGTTTTTCTCCCCCGGTAACCACCACACCCTCTAAATCAGGAAATCGGTCTCGGATAGCCAATGGATCGGTCATATCCAATAAAAACTCGGCTTCTCGATCGCTAACTTTTACAAAATCTACTTGAGCTAATAAATCATAAATTAAGGGTTTGGCTTGCTCGGAATCGCGCCAAAAAACGGGTCGCCAATTCACATCGACGACCAGTTTCAGGTGATATTGATTAGCAATCTCTAACGCTTTATGGATCGCTTCCTGGGTTTGGGGATAAGCCAGCTCTAGGGTTCCCAGGACTAGATATTGAGCATCTCTAAATAAATCTATAGGGAGCAGGGAAGAATCAAGATAGGCATCCGCGAAGGCGGTTGTATCTGTCTCTCCAAAACCTGCGAAATAGCGATCGCCATTATAGGAATGAATCACATAAACCTGTCGGGTGGGGGCACTAGCATGTCGTTGAACGCCTTGGATATCAACCTGCTGTTCTTGGAGAAAATTCACCAAGCGATCTCCCGCCTCATCCGATCCAACACTCCCAATAAACGCTGATGGCGTACCCAACTTGACTAACCTACACGCTACATTAGCAGGAGCGCCGCCTGGATATGGAGTCCAGGATTTAACTTGATCGTAGGGCAGTCCAGCTTTGTCAGCCAGACAATCGAATAAAAGTTCACCTAAGCACAGAACCTGAGCTGTATTCATAGAAAATTTTGCCGTAAGCCTAGAACCCTCAGTGTACTACTATTCCCGGTTATTATCACCAGGAGGATTTTTGCTCTAGCGGGGATCGTAAGCTAGTTCTAGCGATCGGACTGATGGAGATTTTTCTGTTGCTAGGCAAACGATCGAAAATGGCTTGGCTTAATCACCAATCAAGACCACAATAAATGGCAAAGATAGAATTAAGTTATAGTTTAAGTAGATATACTAAAGCCAATATGCTTTCCCTTAGTAGAGATCCATAATCACTATGACTGTTAGCGAACCAATGAAGTCCATATCCCTCTCCGACCGTGAAATTCAGGTAGTAGAACTGGTGGCAATGGGATTAGCCAACCAGGATATTGCCGAAAAACTCGAAATCAGCAAGCGCACGGTAGATAATCATATTAGCAATATCCTCAAAAAGACCAAGACCGATAATCGGGTGGAATTAGTTCGATGGGCAATGAAATGGGGTAAAGTATGCATAGATGAGGTCAATTGTTGCATTTTACCCGCCGATCCGACACAATCCGAAGATGTATAAATATCATCTTTACCTATGAAATCCCAATCTGCATCTATCCTGGATTCGGCTATAAATCAGAAACGCAGAATCCTGAGTTGGCCTAAGTTGCCCCTAGCGGTATACCGTGAAATTGCAGCCCATTTACGTCAAATTGATGGTGTGAATACGGGGCTGTATTCCCAATCTAGCTCGGAGTTTAATTATTATTTAAGCCAGGTTGGGAGTATGTGGCTCGAATACCCGGAAGATCTGGGGGCTGAGGATTTGGCTCGTATAGATCGAATTTTGGCGTACTATAGCGATCGCTATGGTGTCTGGAAATCAATTGACGAAAACTAATGGCACAACTGCAAGGTATACGAGGAACCCGCGATATTCTGCCGGATGAGGTAGCCAGATGGCAGTGGGTGGAAGCAATCGCCCGGAAAGTTCTGGCTCAGGCTAGATACCAGGAGATTCGCACGCCCATTTTTGAGCAAACAGAATTGTTTGCCAGGGGAATTGGGGAAGCGACGGACGTGGTGGGAAAGGAGATGTATACCTTTACGGATCGCGGCGATCGCTCAATTACCCTGAGACCCGAAAATACGGCAGGAGTGGTGAGATCCTATATTGAGCATACTCTCAGCTCGAAAGGCCTTCAGCGTCTTTGGTATATCGGACCCATGTTCCGGTATGAACGGCCACAGGCTGGACGACAAAGGCAGTTTCATCAATTGGGTTTGGAGGCAATAGGCAGTGCCGATCCGAGGGCAGATGCTGAGGTAATTGCCCTTGCCACCCAAATCCTTAAATCTTTGGGTCTAAAGTCCCTGAAATTAGACCTGAACTCTGTCGGTAACCGGGAAGACCGCTTACAATATCGTCAAGCCCTTGTTGACTATCTTACTCCCTATAAAGAAGAGCTGGATGCCGATTCCCAAGATCGCTTAACCCGCAACCCTCTGCGGGTTTTAGATAGTAAGGACAAGCGCACCCAAGAAATTGTCGAAAATGCGCCCAGTTTATTGGAGTATTTAGGGGACTTTTCCCGCACCCATTTTGAACAGGTGCAAACCTTACTGGCTGATTTGGGCATTGACTATGAAATTAATCCTCGTCTCGTCCGAGGACTTGATTACTATACCCATACCGCCTTTGAGATTCAATCCGACGATTTAGGTGCCCAAGCCACCGTTTGTGGGGGCGGACGCTATGACGGATTAGTCGCAGAATTAGGCGGCAAAGAGACCCCAGCAGTCGGTTGGGCGATGGGATTAGAGCGATTAATGATCTTGGTGGAAAAACTGGCTCAGGTTCCAGACTCTACTCTAGATTTTTACCTGATTTCCAAGGGAGAATTAGCCCAGCGCCAATCCTTGAAGCTGGCTCAGGGGTTGCGCGAAGCTGGATTTTCTGTGGAACTAGACCTGAGTGGCGCAGCGTTGAAAAAACAAATGGCTCGTGGCGATAAAAGTGGCGCGATCGCCTGTCTGATTTTAGGCGATCGAGAAGCCGAACAACAAGAAGTGCAACTCAAGTGGATGTCCGCCAAAGAACAACAAACCCTGGAACAAAGCGATCTGTTAAGCAATACGCCTTATTTACGTCAACAACTCGATAAGCATTGTTAGGGGCGATCGGAACCCGATTAAACCCGTTGTCGTCGTTTTTTTTGAGGATCTCAGGATTAAACTCACTAATCCTGAGAATACTTTTATATACTGTAAGCATCGCCTGTTCAGTCAACTGAAAGAGGTACAATGGAGAATCTAAATTCAATAGCAAAAGAAGAACAGCACATCAGCAATGTAAGCTCAGGTTCTGAATGGAATCGAGAAGAGAAAATAATCAAAAATCAAAAAGCGATGGAGATCCTCAAAACTATGATAGCTTGGAATCGTCGCAAGGAAACAACTGAGAAAGATTTAGAATTTTGGCGATTTGTTTATTAAACCATCAATAATCATCGTCCTGTTGGACAAAAGCTATTTTCTGAGAATAATGGAAATTAGATGATAGTTTTTATAAATAGTTCTATCTTAGGTATGCTTTAGATGTGTTATACAGAGCAGTAAAAATTGGGTCAGAGGCTCAGTCTCAAAGAGGGCCGACAGCGCCTCGTGAAGCCCTAGATATCGATCGAATTATTGCCGCTCACTACAAAATATTAAAAGAAGAATATCCTAGGCATTATATGGTAATTGCCACTAAAAATATCAAATATTTGAGTCGTTTTTCTGAAGCAAGAGATTGGAGAGCAATAAAATCATAATACATGGTTTGATTGCCATTTGAAACAACTATATTTTTGAATTATTGATTACTATGTCTGTGATTCCTCCGTACCTGATCGTCTTTACCATTGCCTTAGTGATCCTTCCTTCTCTGGGTGCAATTCTCTTAAGGATGGCACTCCATCTCCATCTTACCGTTCTTTCCCAAAAAGTTCGGCGACTGATTCACTGGCAACCTCTCAACCGTAAACCGGAAATTATTGAATATGTAGAACAACGGTATGCAGAATCGATTACTCGGTTAGAACAAGTCAACACTGGAGCGCTGATTGACCAAGTCTATAGTCAAGAGCAAGTTCTGTTTTTATCCTGCGATCAAATTGAATATTTAGGGCGAATTTTACCCAACTTGTTATTATCTGTTGGGTTACTAGGAACATTTATTGGTATTACCTTAAATCTGACCGCTTTAAGTGAAACCATCAGTAATACCACAGCCATTGATATTAACAGCTTACTGGAAGCTCTGCAACAACCCTTACAAGGCATGGGAATTGCCTTTTTTACTAGCCTAGTCTCCATTTTGTTTAGCGCCGTCTTAACCGTCGTCAATGGACTGTTTAATACCGCGATCGCCAAAACCAAATTTGTTGATTCCCTTGAAGACTATCTCGATAATGTTTATCTGCAAACCTTAGAAAATAATACCCGATTTGACCGCATTATTCAAGGAATGAATCACTCTTTTGAAGGATTTCTCAACCGATTTGGTCAAATGGTGAGTGCTTCTGTAGAATTAGCCCTCAAAGAAAAAATGGAAGAGTTAGCGATTGAAAATCATCGTGCCACAGAACTGGCAGAAAAAGTTTATATTCGCTTAACGGAATCCACGTTAACCATTAGTCAAAGTACCGAAGAATTTAAGCAATCGGCCGATCGCTTCTTAATCGTCGCTCAACGATTAGAAAACAGTCCGTTTCCTCAAAGTCTCACTGCAGCTACGAACACGTTAGGAGCGCTTCAGCACAGTTTTGATCAATCCATTAACAGTTTAACGACTTCTGTACAAACCATTGAAATTGCTGCTTTAGAATTACAAAGTTATAGCAAACGATTAGCAAAATTTGGCGATCAAATGAGCCAAAGCTATTCTACGTCCCTAAAAGTACTGGAAAGCCAACAACACAGTCAGCAATCTATTCAGAATATGATGGCTCGATTGCAAACCGGAACTCAGGGATTTGAAATGGCGGTAAAAGCAGTGGATCAACTGCAACGACGCACAATTGCGAAAGCGGAAGATTTGGATGAGTTGCAAGCGGAACTTAAACAAGTGGTCATCGCTTTAAATCAAGTGACTCGCGTTATTCAACAAGGATTGGAAAATTTTGGCACTCAGGTGACGACTTCAGCACAAATTCAAGATAATATTCAACAAATGAAAGAAACGCAGACCGAGCTGCTGAGACTGCGCCGCGCTTTAGAAAGTAAATCGAATTAAAATTACCCATTACCCATTACTAGTATGAGTCGTCGTAAATCTCGTTCTCTAACCAATCAAGAAGATCTGAAAATTTGGACAGCATTTACAGATTTGATGTCCAATGCGTTTATGATCTTAACGTTATTTTTGCTCTTAGCGTTAATTAAATCCTTCTTTCTGAAGTCGGTTTCTGATGCCAATGTTACCCGCTCCCAAGAATTAGAGTCCCAATTAGCCAATTTGCAATTAGAGTTAGATAGCCGCACCAGTGCGGTACAAGGGTTAGAAGGTCAAGTTGCGAACCTGCAAGATCAATTGCAACGACGGGAAAATGTGGTGCAAAAACTGCAAGGGGAAATTGAACGGTTAAAATCGCCTCCGGTGATTGTTTTACGAGAGTCGCAATCGAGGAGTTTTCCGTCTGGTAGTGCGGAACTTGCACCAGATTTCCAACAGTACATTTTAGAGGATTTGGTGACACAAATTGAAAGTTTTGCCCAAAATTATCAGGGCTATGTGGTGGAGGTGATTGGTCATACGGATGGTCAAGAAAATAGTGGCAGTTCGAGTAATTTAGACCGAGTTTTAGAGGATGTGGTGGAAGGAAGTGCGTCGGTTTCTCGGTTGAATCCGGGATCGAATGCTGATTTAGGGTTGATGCGTGCGCTTGCGGTGGTGAAGGTGTTGGAAAGTAATCCCCGTTTGCAGTCGATGGGGTTACAGTTTAAGGCGTATTCTGCGGCTCAATTATATGGAGTTTCGGGCAATTTTTCGCCGACGAATGGTGGGGATAATCCCAGTCGCAGACGGATTGAGATTCGGTTTACTCCTCCTGCGGTGGAGCGATGATGGGGGGGGATAGGGATGCTCCCTTCTCCCTTCGACTCCGCTCAGGGAGCGGGAAGGAGCGAGGAAGTTTTCATCCTCCACTGGGCTTTTTTCAGGTTTCCGTCACAATAGAGGGGGAAGCATGTTTGTTGAGAACAGATGGAGATCGAGGAAATGGTAACGACAACGACGGAATTTAAGAGTGTGTATGGACCGGTGGTTTCTTGGCGTTATGGGCGATCGCTAGGCATAGACCCGATTGGTCAAACTTCGGTTTGTTCATTTAATTGCGTCTATTGTCAGTTGGGAGAGATTGAGGTTGTGACGCAAAAGCGAGATATTTATGTGCCTACAGAAATGATTCTGGGGGATTTACAGGGGTTTGCACCTTGGGATGTGGATGTTGTGACGCTCAGTGGCAGTGGTGAACCGACATTAGCGTTAAATTTAGGGGAAATTTTGCAAGGGATTCAGGAAATGACCCAAAGACCGACGCTGGTGTTAACTAATGGTACGCTGTTGGACGATCGCCAGGTACAAGCAGATTTACGATATTGCGATCGCCTTTCCCTTAAACTAGATGCTGTTACTGCTAAACCCCTCAACCGCGTCAATCGTCCCGTAGACAGCTTGAATTTAGAGCAAATGTGGCAAGGAATGCTCGACTTTCGCCAACAGTATAGCGGAGAAATTGGCGTACAAACCATGATTTTGACTCCTTGGGATGCAGAAACTCGCCATCAGTATATCGAGATGATGAAAGCCTTATCCCCAGTAGAAATTCAACTCAATACTCCGTCTCGTCCAAAACCCGTCAAACGGCAATTAGATGGCCGTGGAAATCATTATGATGAGAGGTCTTATGAGGTGAAACGGTTCAAATGTGTGGAGCCGGAAGTCTTGCAAGCGTTTGCGAACGAAATCGAGCAAGAGACGAACATTCCCGTCCGCTATCGAGGGTAATCTCATGTCTGTTTAAGAGCTTGCTATCAATAACGTCAGTTTTGGTGAAGGGCATTTTGCAGCTGATTTGACGAAGGAATGCAAATTACAGCCAACGATAGTCTAAGAGTGTCAGCTTATCCAAAACTGACGTTAATCAATAAAGTCTGGCAAAGCCCGATCGCCTACCCTAGGGAAGAACCATGACTCCATAGCGATCGCGCACATCTTGAGTATCATTGATTGCCCAACCTTGCCATTCCACCCAAGCATGGGCGGCGAATTCTCCCTGTTGCTGCTGTACTCCAATGCGTAATTGGCTCTCAATTCCCTGGTGACGTAATAAACTCCAGAGGACGAGGGACTGTTGTAAGCATTTTGCCCAAGGTTGGTAATACTTAGCGGCTAATCGTATAGCCTGATTCACTTGTCGCACGCGATCGACTAGATTATCCTCAATTTCCACATTCTCTGTTAATGGGAAGAATTGGGATAAACGAGCTTGAGTAGACTTAAACCCCCACCATTTCAGGGAAAGGGTAACCACAGGTAACCAAAACAGAGCCTGCAATAAGAGCGATTTTACCACGCCATCTAGACTCCAAAAACTGGACAATTTACGCATCCCTAGCTTCAATCGGTTCATCTTTCTAGCACCTAATCTCAAATCTATTCTTCTCCCATCTCTTGCTGCAATAGCGTCTCTAGCATGGCAACTACAGCAGGTAAATCTTCATAGATAGTTCTCCACATCCGGTCAAGATTAACTTGAAAGTATTCGTGAACCATCACATTTCTCATATCACGCATCGAACGCCAAGGGATTTGCGGATAGCGAGATTGAATGGAGTCTGGCACATTAACAGCAGCCTCGCCAACAATCATAAAGTTATAAAGAATCCCGTGCAAAACCAAATCCTCCATCTGTTCAAACTGCTCATAACTTATCCCCGCAGTCGCTTGTTGAATGCGAGCGATCGCATCTAGAATATCTTGTATCCTTAATCGCCATGGTCTAGAAGGCACGAATCATCCCCTTCAGAACCGGTTCTCGTAAATGTTCTCGCAAGGAATCTGCTGTTCCCAAGTCTATATCACAACCAAATAGATCTTCTAGATAGTGTTGTACTTGAAATAATTGAAATAATCCCCCTGGCTTCGTAAACTCTACGAGAAAATCAATATCGCTATCAGGTCGTGCTTCGTCTCTAGCGACTGAGCCAAATAAATCCAGAGACTTGACTCCCAATGCCTCTAGTTCTTGCCGATGACTGGTTAAGGTTGTCAGTACCTGTTCTTTTGATGTCATAGTGCTGTAACGCTCTCAGCTAAATATGTATACTTTTTTATAATCTATCACCGAGCAACGGCGATCGCCTCTAAATCTCTGACGATTCCCCCATTATAAGCAAAACCGATACAATCAAGAGAAACTCATTACTCCATCACTCGCCTTGTTATGAGCCAAACTCCCAGCAGTTTAAGCGCGATCGCCATTCGTCGGCATATCGGAACCCTGATGTTAACCATTGCGGTTATCGTCGTCGGTTTTTTTGCCCTCAGTCAGCTCCCCGTTGACCTCCTCCCCGCCATTACCTATCCCCGCATTGGGGTACGCGTTGATACTCCTGGTCTGGCTCCTCAAGTGGCAGTAGACGAAGTAACCCGCCCCCTAGAAGAAGGATTAGCTGCCACTGAAGGGGTCGTGCAAGTGTTTTCAGAAACTCGTGAAGGTCGGGTTTCCCTCAATCTCTACTTTAATCCTGGTAGTGATATTGACCAAGCTCTCAATGATGCTACGGCGACTCTGAATCGCACGATTAACCAACTGCCAGACGACTTGGAGCCACCGCGAATTTTTAAGTTTGACCCGTCCCAACTACCAGTGTATGAATTTGCGCTGACTTCTGAGCGATTACAAGGGGTGGATTTACGGGTATTTGGCGATCGGGAATTGGCGCGGGAACTGACCGTAGTCCCTGGAGTTGCTGGGGTAGATGTCTCTGGAGGACTGCAAGAGGAAGTGCAGGTGAATCTGGACTTGAAACGGATGACGAGTTTGGGCATAACCATTAATGATGTGTTGGATAATTTGCGCGATCGTAACTTAGACAGTTCTGGAGGACGACTACGAAATATCCCCACCGAGAGCCTCACCCGTACCATCGGTCGTTTTGCAAACGCCCAAGATATCCTCAATCTCTCCTTTGAACTGAACGATTCTCCCTCATCTCGCCAAGTCTATTTACGGGACTTTGCCCAAGTCATCGATGGCACAGAACGACAGCAAGTATTGGTTTCCCTGAATGGGATTCCAGCCGTTAAAGTGAGCGTACAAAAACAGCCAGAAGCCAATACGGTACAAGTCGTTGACGCAGTGAAAGCCAGGATTGAGGAACTGCGCTCTGGGGGCATTATTCCCGATGATATGATTTTGACCTCGACGTTGGATGAATCCCGATTTATTCGCCAATCGATTCGCAATGTCGTTATCGCCGGATTAACCGGATCGGGTCTAGCGGCGATCGCCGTTCTCCTATTCCTAGGTTCCCTACGGCAAACCCTGATCGTCATCCTTGCCATTCCCTTGGCAACCCTCACTGCCATTATCCTCATGTTCGCCTTTGGTCTCTCCCTCAACGTCTTCAGTTTGGGAGGACTCGCTTTAGGGGTGGGTATTGTCGTGGATAACTCCATCGTGATGCTAGAAAACATGGTCAGCCAACATCAGGCTCTTCGACTGCGCTCAGAGCGTCCCCTGAGCGCAGTCGAAGGAGACACCTTAGAGATCCCCCCCTCTCCCTATCTGGAAGCGCAAAAAGCTGCCTCACAACTCGAATCTGCGCTCTTAGCCTCCACTTCAACTAACCTGGTTGCCGTCTTACCCTTTGTACTCATTGGGGGATTCTTCTCATTGCTCTTCAATGAACTGATCCTCACCATTAGCTTTTCCGTTGCCGCGTCCCTGATTGTGTCCTTAACTGTTGTTCCCATGCTCACATCCCGGTTATTGCGCGTGCGACGCTCCAGTGGCTTAGACAAAAGGGGCCCCTTACGCTGGTTTAACCAGCAGTTCCTGTTGATTACAGGGGGCTATGGACGGATATTAAGAGGGGTGATTCGAGTGCGAATTCTGGCGATCGCGTTAGCGGTATTGATTCTCGGTTATGGTAGCGTTCGCCTCGCTGCCGACATTCCCCAAGAAATTCTGCCCAGAATCAACACCGGACAAGCGCGTTTATTTGCCCAATTTCCCCCTGGAAGCAACCTAGAAACCAACCAGAAAGTGATGGAAGCAGTCGATCGCATTCTAGTCGAACAACCGGAAACCGAATATGCCTTTACCACCACTGGCGGATTTCTGTTTGCCAATCTCACCATTGAAAATTTACTGCGATCGAGTAGTACCATTACCCTCAAACCGGGCAGTAATGTCCAGGCGTTTGTCGAAAACGTTCAACGCGAACTCAATCAACTGAATCTCGTCAATATTCGCCTGCGCTTATTTCCAGATGCAGTGCGGGGGTTAATTTTAAATAATTCCCCCGTTCGCGGCGATATTGATGTGGCGATCGCGACATCTCTTGGTCCTGATGGGATTGAAGACCCAGATATTCTCGCTCAAGCCGGTCGCCAAGTCTTGAAAGCCTTAGACGAAAACGTGACCTTAGCCCGATTTCGACCCGATGCTGATCCCTCGCAACTAGAAGTCCAAATTCGTCCCGACTGGGAAAGAATGGCCGATTTTGGGGTCACTGCACAAGAGTTAGGGACAACGTTGGAAACGGCTATCTCAGGAACCGTTCCCACTCGGCTACAACGGGGTAATCGTTTGGTGGATATCCGCGTACAGCTCAACCGAGATGCATTACAGGGAATTGATGAACTCCGGCAAATGCCCCTGTTTTCACAAAACAATAGTCCCATTCGTCTACAAGATATAGCGAGTCTGGATAAGGGAACAGCACCGGCAGAAATTCAGCGCGTGAATGGGCGATCTGTCTTTTTTCTAGTAGGAAACTTGAATCAGGGTGCGAGTTTAAGTGACGCTCTAGGGGAAGTTGACGCAGCTTTAGAGAATCTAGAACTCCCTCCAGGAGCGCGAGTGTTGCCGTCGGTTGCCGCCGAATCGAATCAACAACTGCAAGAGGCGATCGCTATTTTGGGCAGTTTAGCGGCGTTCCTGGTGTTTGTGGTGATGGCAGTTCAGTATAATTCTTTGATCGATCCATTGGTGATTATGCTCGCGGTTCCCCTGGCTCTAGCAGGGGGAATTTTAGGATTGTACCTGACGGAAACGGCGATCGGGGCTACCGTATTAGTCGGTGGCGTTTTATTGGTTGGAATTGTGGTCAATAATGCCATTATTATGGTGGAACTGGCCAATCAAATTCGCGCCGAATCCGGATTAGATTATCGCAGCGCCATTTTAAGAGCCGCTCCCCAACGATTACGGCCGATTTTAATGACGACCATTACCACAGTTTTAGGTTTATTTCCCTTGGCTGTAGGTTCAGGAGAAGGAGGCGAATTTTTACAGCCATTAGGCGTAGTCGTCTTTTCCGGCTTATCTTTGGCAACCCTGTTAACCTTATTTATGATTCCCTGTTTCTATGTGCTGTTGCACGAAGATATTGGCGAGAAATTGCTCAGATTGCCGAAAAAGTAGATTATTATGAACCATAGTTCAGTCCCTTGATAGATAAGGAGGTAAGAGCCAATGCCCGATATGAATGATTCTCTGCTCTCAAGAATTACATTTGATCGCCACATTTTTGGCGGTAAGCCCATTATTCGAGGAATGAGAATTTCCGTGGCTATGATTTTAGAATTGTTGGCCAAAGGGGCATCAATACCAGAGATTTTAGAGGATTATCCTGACCTAGAAATGGCTGATATTTATGCTGCCCTGTTCTATGCCTATCGTCTCATCAATAGCGAAGAAATAGTGGAGCGATCGGTGGCATCATAAATCATGAAATTTTTGCTCGATGTCAATGCAAATGCTTCTTTATCCGATTTTTTGAGAGATTTGGGATATGATGTTGCTTGTGTTCGGGATGTCGATCGCAGTATGAGTGATGGTGACATTTTGGATTGGGCTGTAAGAGAACAGCGTATTATCATCACCACAGATTCTGATTTTGAACAACTGATATGGCTACAAGATCAACGTCATTGTGGAGTTTTACGGTTAGAAAATCTCCCACGTTCCAAAAGACTCTCTCTACTGCAAGATGTTTTAGCTGATTACGATCAAGAGTTAGAAGCGAGATCAATTGTTATTGCTAGTGAACACAAAATTCGGATTCGCAAGAAATTAAGCTTCAAGGAGGAATCCTGAATAATATAGAGTCCGAATAATCGGTTATGATATCAAGTCCGAACTATTCCCTAATGCGCAGCACTGTATGCTCCGGGTTCGGGTTGAAAAGGAGCAATTTTTTCCCTTACATTTACTCCTAATTGCTCTAACATCATTCGGAGTACCGGATCAACTTCTAAACGTAAGTAGTCTGGAGTAATTTCTACAGGAATATGACGATTTCCGAGATGATAGGCTGCTCGCAGGAGATCGATCGCCGTTTCCGAGGTCACTTCTAATACGGGTTCCGGTTTAGCAATCACTTGCACCAGGGTATCAGCGATCGCCGTTTGCAAAAGGTCACCATCTTGGAGAACTGTTCCCCTCGGTAATCGTAACTCAACCGTCACCCCGTCAGGAGTTTCTGTCTGATAGCGACTGCGCGTACGCTCCCAAGCAGTTAAGGGAAGGATCGAGGTGATTTGGGAATTGTCCAATTGCAAACAGCGCTGGGTCAGGGTAATTGAGGTCATGGAATGGGGGAAGTGGGGGACGCGGGAATGTTAATGATTGATTCCAAAATAGTCGATCGCGGCTTCGGCGATCGCCTCGCTGCCGGTTTTATCCAAAACTACATCCGTTCTGGGAGGCGTAGGCACTTGGTGTAAAAAGCTCCAATCTCCGCTAAAGAAAGCTTCTGGATCGATAATCTGATGTCTGCCGTAATCTTGCAATCCTGCCATTAAAACCGGGGTTTCGGCAAAGCCTTCTCGGGTTAAAGAAGCAATGGGAGTTCCTAAGCGCAAGGCCTCCGCAAATGTACTATATCCCGGTTTAGAGATCAGGCGATCGCAAAGGGGCATAAAATCGACTGGCCGATATTCATATCCCCTCGCTTTAATCAAATTGGGTAGATCGGGAGCTTGGGCATCGAAGGTGATAAACTGCCAGTCAGGAAACTCCTTGAGGGTATCATAGGGAATCGCTTGCAGGCTTAACCCGCCAAACGTTAATAATACGGTGCGTTCTTTGGGAGCAGAAATTTGGAACTGTTGGCGCAATTGCTCCACAGTCGATCGAGGAATCCCCCCGGTTAACCCTACATCGACCACTTCCGGAAATGCACTCATAGGTTCATGAATCGGTAGCCGAAACAGGCGATCGCACTGGCGATAACTATTGCTAATCCAATCGGCGATCTCAAGAAATTCACCTCCCCAAGGGCGATAAATAAAATCCCAACCAAAATTACCCATCATCCAACAAGGAATTCCGGCACTATGGGCAATATCTACGGCTAAATGGGGCAAATCAGCTAATACTAAATCAACCCGATTTTGGCGAATAAAATTCACTTCTCCGGCAATAATTGAGCGTTCATTTTGGTGAATCTGTTTCAGTTTTTCTAGAGTTGGTTCTTTATCCATGGTCAGGCTATCGGACTGAATTACCCCCACATCAAATCCCCTGGGACGGTGAATAAAGTCAACCGAAATATAGGATTCGAGCAACCATCGGGGAACGGTAGTCACTAAAATGAGGAGAATTTCAGGATTGCGTTGGGCGATCGCGGCGGCAACTGAGGCCATCCTCACGGCATGACCAAAACCATGATTGGTGATTGCCAGATATAAAGTAGGTCGAGACATAGAATCAATGAACAATGAAATAATTAACAATGATTGCTTGTTCTATCCTAAGATTCTCAGGGCAAGTTTAGAGGGTTTTGAGTTAACTTACCCTGAGCGAGTGTGACTCAAAAATAGGGGGTTCAGGTTGGCTCGGATAGCAGGGGTTTGTCTTGGACAATGAACACGGAACAGGAAGCACGATGAACGACATAATTACTGACACTACCGAGTAGTACCTCAGCAACTTCATGTCTTCCCCTACGTCCCACGACAATTAAATCTGCACCCCAGCTTTTGGCTAGATCGCAGATCCAACGTCCGGTATCACCCATTTTCCATTCCCATTCACAGGAAACACCTGCTTCTTGAGCGCGATCGCAATAGCAACTGAGCCATTGACGAGTCTGTTCCGTTTCCTCTGCCATCTGTTCTTGCACTGCTTGGGAAAAGTTAGTTAAGGTATGGCCATAGGGACCAACATAGGTAAACAGACTACTTTCTTCCAAGCCTAGACGGTGAAAGAGCATCATTTGAGAAGAAAACTGTTGCGCTAGAGCTAACCCTTTCTCAAAAACGGTTTCTGCTTGAAGGGAGCGATCGAGGGCAACTAAAATCTTTTGATAAACCATTTTTCAATAAGCAGTTTAAAACCTTCATTTAGATCATGGCACTGTTTCAGGTACAATACCAAACGTAAGCTACAAGAATTAACAGCTCACCTCTAGAAGCAGTGGAAAGGAAGCAAGCAAAGAATTGAAGGAATTACCCATGGCTAACTCGCAACTCCGTCTGATGATCCTGGCCTTTCCCCTGACGAGTTATCTTCTGATAGGACGGATCTTATTAACGCTGATCGATCTGAGTTCTCACCTGGGTGCGAAATTGTGGAATTGGGCGATCGCCGATCGGCAACAGTACCCCTACTCTCTCAAAGATGACCGAGGATTGATTTTAGGGTTTCCCCTGGTATTTCCCTTACTCTCTCTTCTAGCGCTCAGTTCCCTGTTATGGTGTACAGTTTTGATGCTGTTGAAGGTGGGTAAGCGCGATCGTCTCTTGGAGCAGGTGCAAAAGTTGCTTGGGGATGAATCTCTGTTTGTAATTGCACTTCCGGCTGAGTGTTATTACTGGCTTGAAGGATTGGTGACGGGAGTGTTTGAGGCGATCGAGGAGTTTAGGACTCCGGGAATATCAGCCAAGTTCTCGGAAGTGATGCCTGTGGAAAGTGTTGCCTCTGAACCTGCTGCTGTGGAAGCCGTTGAAGAGCAAACACCAGAACCCCAAGCTCCTGTCTTATCTCCTGCTGCTCCCGTTTATCCAACTAACCCGAATGTTCCCTTACGTTCAGAAAGTGGTATAGATTATACTCGACTTCAAGATTTACTCTCGGATCGTAAATGGAAAGAAAGTAATCAAGAAACCCTGGATCTGATTTTGCGGGCAACTCGACGAGAAAGTGATGGTTGGTTAGATGCCCTGAATTTAGATGAGCTGCCTTGTACAGAATTAGACACGATAAATGAACTTTGGATTGCCTATAGTAAAGGCAAATTTGGCTTAAGTGTGCAATCTCGGCTCTATGAACAGGTAGGAGGAGATTATGGTCAGTTTTGCGATCGCATTGGTTGGCGTAAAGAGAGTCAATGGACAAAGCTGACTGAGTTAAACTATACGGATAATGCGCCTCCAGGTCATTTACCTTATCTGGGATCGGCGATCGGTTATTCCCTACTCAGTCATAAACTCAAAACCTGTGGTATTCAATAAATTCAGCGATATGGTTATTGCAGCCCCAGAACCTCAAGCAACAGTCCAACCCAAAGGCGAACAACGGGTCGTTTTTCACGGCATTACCTGGGAGAACTATGTACACATCCTCGATCAACTGCCTCAATCCAGAGGTTCTCGTCTAATCTATGATGATGGAGTTCTAGAGATCACTATGCCCTTAGAAGACCATGAATTTGCCCGGTGTTTAATTGAGCGATTTATTGTGGTTTTGGTTGAGTTGTTGGGTCTTTCCATTAAGACCATGGGATCGACAACCATGAATTATCCCCTGTTAAGAAAAGGAGCAGAACCGGATAGTGCCTATTATTTTCAAAATCAGCCGTTGGTGAAAGGACGCAATGTGAATTTTGCCCAAGATCCGCCCCCAGATTTGGTGGTTGAGGTGGATATTACCCACACGGATATTGCTAAGAATGAATTTTATTCCCGTTTGGGTGTGCCGGAGTTTTGGCGTTTTGATGGGCAGGTGTGGCGGATTTATACTCTGAAGTCTGGGGTATATGTGGAAGTGGAGCAAAGTCCCACGTTTCCCGAAGTACCGAAGGAGTGGTTATATCAGTTTTTAGCCACAGCAAAAGAAGATGAGATCGGGGCAATGCGAGAGTTGAGGGGACGCTGGCAGGAAGCAACCAACTCCTAGAGAACACGATATAGCAGAGAAAGGGAGAGTTTAGGCTATTTTCTATTCCCTATTCCCCATTCCCCATTCCCTATTCCCTATTCCCTTATATTTCAGCATCCCTGTACCATTCTTCCAATTGTTGTTGTTGGGTACGGCGTGAGGGACGGCGATATTTTTTGGTATTTAGTTTAGGTTCGTAAGTATTGTGACCTTTGCGCTTCAGGGTAGATTCAGGATCGGCTTGGCGATCGCGGTGTTCTTGACAGGCGATCGCCTCTTGCAAAAACATGAGATAATGTTCGTAGCGCTCCCAGTCTCCTCGAATTGCACAATCCGGTTCTTCCCGATGCAAACAGTCACTAAATTGGCAACGATCTACCCTCATGAGCGCCCGCACTTCTGGAAAATAGTCTCCTAACGCTTCTGGAGGATAGTCTACATCCGGCTGATTAAATCCGGGGGTATCCGCCAAAAGTCCGCCACTAGGTAACTTAAATAACTCCACATGACGAGTGGTGTGTCGTCCCTTTTGGAGCTTTCCAGACACTTTCCCTACCCGCAAATGGGCATCGGGAATCAAAGTATTAATTAAACTTGATTTTCCCACCCCAGAAGGCCCTGCAACAATCGTGACTCGTTGAGCTAACTGTTGCTCGAGTTCGGCTAATCCATGCCCACTCACCACACTAATGAACAGAGGCACATAACCCCATTGTTCTAAGCGGTGACACCACTTTTCTTTCCACTCAGTAGAAACTAAGTCACTTTTGTTTAAACAGAGACATAAACTCAAGGGCGTTGATTCACTTTTGACGAGAAACCGGCTGAGTTGATAGGGGTCGAGATTGGGTTGATCGACGGAAAAAACCAATAATAGTTGATCCGCATTGGCTACAGGAGGCCGGGATAATTCGGTAGTTCGAGGATAGACTTGGGCGATCGCCCCCCGCAAACCCGACCAATCTGGATCTTCTACCCCCACGCGATCGCCCACCATCACCCGTTGACCAATCTTTTTCAGGCGCGATCGGCGAGTACACAACAAAGGAGTCCCTTCTTGCTCATCAAGCTGAACTTGATAAAAATTGGCTTGAACTGCCAACACCGTACCCACCCAAACCTGATTCATTGTGGAGGCAGATTTTCCGGATCTGAGCGCCGAACTTGCAGCCGAAAAAACGGCTCCTCTTCATCCTGGGTAGACTCTTGTAGTCCTTCAATCGGATAACCCGCCATTTTCAGGCTATCCGGAACCTGCTCAATGGGTTCACCTGCATCTAACCACACTTCCAATAGGGAACCAGGAGCCATTTTTTCCAGTTGTAGCTTCGTGCGGACAAAGTTGAGGGGACAAGGTATCCCCCGTAAATCCAGTTGAACATCCGGAGGACCTAAATCAGTCTGGGGACTCATTTATTAAAAATCCCTCCAAACAACCCACCTCCCTTATCTTGGCGATCGCCTCTTAGGCGTTCCAACTCCTTCAAATGCTCCTTCTCATCTGCACTCAACTGTTTAGGATTAGGAATATCCACCACCACCGTAATCAAATGATCTCCACGGCTTACTGGATTTCCCAACCGAGGAACTCCTCGATTTTCCAGCGTCAACACCGTATTCGGTTGTGTTCCTGCCGGAATAGTCAATTCTTCCGTACCATCAACCGTTGTCACCTGCACGCGAGAACCCAGAATCGCCTGTAAATAACTCACCTTCATTTCCGAAAGCACATTAATACCATCCCGTCGGAAATCCGCATCCTCATTCACAAACAAATAAACATACAAATCACCAGGAGGACCCCCCTGTTGTCCCGAATCTCCCTCATTAGACACCCGCAGTCGAGTCCCATTATCCACCCCAGCAGGAACATTAATCTTCAACTTCTTCGTAACCTGCTTATTCCCGCTACCACCACAGTCATTACACTTATCCTGAATCACCTGTCCTTGACCATTACAAGCCGGACAAACGGATACCTGAGTAAAGCTACCGAAAGGCGTGCGAGTCGCTCGGCGGATTTGACCCGAACCTCCGCAGGTTTGGCAAGTTACCGGTTTAGTCCCCGGTTTAGCTCCCGAACCATTACAGGTTTTACAGGTTTCTAAATGATTAATCCGAATCTCTTTCTCACCACCAAAAATGGCTTCTTTGAAGTCTAACTTCAAATCCAATCGTAAATCATCACCTCGGACTGGGCCTCGTCGTCTTGCCCCTTGGGTTCCCACTCCACCACCAGCAAAGCCACTGAAGAAGCTCTCAAAGATATCTGCAAAACCACCCATATCACCAAAGTCCCCAAAACCAGGGCCTCCAGCTCCACCACTCACTCCTGGTTCACCAAAGCGGTCATATCGAGCTTTCATCTCTGGCTCAGAGAGGACTTCATACGCTCGGTTAATTTCTTTGAACTTGTCTTCAGCTCCGGCTTCTTTGTTAACATCCGGGTGATATTTTCGCGCCAACCTGCGGTAGGCTCGCTTGATCTCTTCTTTGTCTGCTTCGCGGGAAACACCGAGAATTTCATAATAGTCGGCCATAGGGCGCTCTGTCTTTCGGGGATCTCTCAACAAGTGGGCATACTGCACACTATTATAGCGGTCTCTTGGAGTGGAGACAGCTTAGTTTTCTCTGAATTTTAAGGAGGAGGCTGAAAAATTTCAGGCTTTACTCAATTTCTTCATAATCGGCCGAAACGGTTTCGTCTTCCTCATCAAAGCTAAAATCGTCTTCTTCTTGCTCCGATTCTACCGGACTTTCCATGGTTTCTGCTGCCGAATCAATCACTGTTTCCCCTTGGGTGAAGTCCTCAACAGCACCTGAACCTGCATATACGGATGAGCCAATAGTAAATAGGATTTGTTGTAGGGCATTCATTTGCTCTTTAACTGCTTCCACTGAGCTATCTGGAGCTTCTAAACTCGCCCGCAGTTGCTCAATCCGGCCTTGAGCTTCCACTTGCAGATCTTCAGGAATTACGTCTCTATTTTGTTCTAAGGTGGAATAGTAACTCTGGAATAAACCCTCAGCTTGGTTTTTGAGTTCGGCTAATTGGCGGCGCACCCGGTCAGATTCGGAATAGACTTCCGCTTCCATGCGCATTTTTTCTATTTCGGTCTGACTTAAACCACCCGTATTAGTAATTTCGATACTTTGTTCCCGTCCAGTTCCTTTGTCTCTTGCTGATACTTTGAGGATACCATTGGCATCAATTTCAAAGGAGACTTCAATTTGAGGTACACCTCGCGGTGCGGGAGGAATACCTGTCAGTTGGAATTTCCCCAGGCTTTTATTATCAGTGACCATTGCTCGTTCCCCTTGTAGCACATGGATTTCTACTGAGGTTTGGCCATCGGTGGCGGTAGAGAAAATTTGGGTTTTACTGGTGGGAATGGTGGTATTGCGTTCAATAATTTTGGTGAATACTTCACCCAGGGTTTCAATGCCTAGAGATAGGGGCGTAACATCTAGGAGCAGGAGGTCTTTAATTTCTCCTCCCATGACTCCGCCTTGGATGGCAGCACCCAGAGCTACGGCTTCATCGGGGTTAACGGAGCGGTCTGGTTTTTTGCCACCAAAGTATTGGCAAAGGGCTTCTTGAACGGCAGGGATGCGAGTGGAACCGCCGACTAAGATGATGCGATCGATATCTTCTTTGGTTTTATCGCCATCTTTAAGGGCTTGCTCTACTGGTTCTAAGGTTCCCCGAATCATGTCTTGGGCTAACTCTTCAAATTTAGAGCGGGTTAACTCCATTTCTAGATGTTTGGGGCCAGTTTCATCAGCAGTGATAAAAGGCAAGTTGATGGAGGTTGCCGTCATATTTGAGAGTTCGATTTTGGCTTTTTCAGCGGCTTCTCGCAACCGTTGGAGGGCCATTTTATCTACCGATAGATCGATCCCTTCTTGGTCTTTGAATTCTTCGATCATCCAGGTGACGATGCAGTTATCGAAGTCGTCGCCGCCTAAATGGTTATTTCCAGAGGTGGCGACGACTTCAAAGATTCCATCACCGAGTTGGAGAATGGAGACATCGAAGGTTCCGCCACCGAGATCAAAGACAAGGATAAGTTGTTCTTGGTCTTGTTTGTCAAGACCGTAGGAGAGGGCAGCAGCGGTGGGTTCATTGATAATGCGTTGGACTTCTAAACCCGCGATGTTCCCTGCGTCTTTGGTGGCTTGCCGTTGCGCATCGGTAAAGTAGGCTGGAACGGTAATTACGGCTTCGGTAACGGGTTCTCCCAGGTAGTTTTCCGCGTCCTGTTTGAGTTTTTGTAGGATCATGGCGGAAATTTCTTGGGGGGTGTAGTTACGCCCTCGCACTTGCACATCGACCGTGCTATCCCGACCTTGGATACATTTGTAGGGGACACGGGAGCGTTCCATTTCGGTGTCGTCCCAGCGCCTACCGATAAACCGTTTGATGCTATAGATACTGTTTTCGGCGTTGGTGACAGCTTGGCGTTTGGCCAGTTGACCGATCAGGCGATCGCCAGCTTTGCCAAAGCCGACCATACTGGGGGTAGTTCTGCCCCCTTCTGCATTGGAGATCACAACAGGTTGACCTCCCTCTAATACCGATACACAACTATTGGTTGTGCCTAAATCAATCCCAATAACTTTTCCCATGTTCAGCTGCCTTGAAATTAAGAATGGAAATAATTGGTGATTGGTTAGGGATCGCGCAATCAAGTTTGATTTTGACTTGAAGTCGATCTGATTTCCCCTTCCTTTACCAATTACTGTTAATTTTAGATTGCCCTTTTAGCTCTCACTCTCTTCAGCTTCCGGTTCGTTCGTTGGTTCGGTTGCTTCCTCGACGGGGGGTTCGGGTTCATCTTCTGGCGCAGCCGCTACCTTAACCATGGCATGGCGTAATACTCGGTCATTGAGGAGATAGCCTCGCATCAATTCTTCAGTCACTGTGCCTTCAGCATATTCTGAGGTTGCCTCTCTCATCACTGCTTCATGGAGATTGGGGTCAAATTCTTTACCTTCTGCTCGCATGGGAGAAACGCCGATGCGTTTGAGACAGTCTACTAATTGTTTGTAGACACTTTGATAACTTTTGTGGATCGTCATTTCCCCATCATTTTGGGGTTTAATTTGCGATCGGGCCCGCTCAAAGTTGTCCACTACTGGTAGCAATTCTTGTAGGGTCTTACACTTGGTCTGATCTTCTAATTCCCCCTTTTCTTTTTGTGTCCGTTTGCGGAAGTTATCAAAGTCAGCTCCTAAACGTTGGTATTGAGCTTTAACTTCCTCGTAACTCTGTTTTATACTGTCTAATTCCAATTCCTTACTGGCTAGGACTTCGGCTAGCAAGGCTGCTTGTGCAACATCCGCTTGATGGGCTGCTGGATCGGTTGTCTCTGAGGAGGTTTCTGAAGATGGATCTATTCCTTCAGAAGCACTATCTTCCTGAACTTGAGCCGGTTCTGCTCCATTGTCCACTTCCGGACTAGGGGTTTCTGGCTCTTGTGCAGAAACACTAGCTGGATTTTCTGCCTGATTCAAGAGGTCTTCGGGGTTGGGATTCTGAGAAGTTTCTACTGGCTTGGACTCATCGATCATTGGGGTTAACCTAATCTGACTCGCTACATCATGCAATCATCACTCCGGGAAAGATGCTGAATCTTCATCAATCGCCGTAGCTCTAGTTTTTTAGCTTATCCTGTCTTTTGACGGTTTGACGGGACGATGGAAGAAATATTTGGCTTAAGTTTTGTTCCAGAAGCGGATCTCAAGCTGGTCGTTTCCTTTCACCATTGGGTAACATGCATAATAGTAGCATGGGTGCGATTCGTTCAATCCAAA
>DDLS01000035.1 GCA_002340255.1 Cyanobacteria bacterium UBA2566 | reverse complement strand
AATGGTTGTATTGGTATAATGAGCAAGGAGAGCGTTATTTAACTCCAGAAGAGCAATTGTTATCAGCAAGGCAACAGATAGCACAATTAACCGAAAAACTGAGGGAATTGGGAATCGATCCCAGTAGCTTGGATTCATGACCACTCACTCTTAACTGACATTAACCCATTCCCGATCGCCTATGACTGAAGACAATACGATCCGTATCCGAGGAGCGAGACAGCATAATCTCAAGAATATCGATCTGGAATTACCGCGCGATCGCCTCATTATCTTCACTGGGGTGTCCGGATCGGGGAAATCTTCCCTCGCTTTTGATACCATCTTTGCCGAAGGTCAACGGCGCTATGTGGAGTCCCTGAGTGCCTATGCGCGGCAATTTTTGGGTCAGGTGGATAAACCGGATGTGGACAGTATCGAGGGGTTGAGTCCAGCTATTTCTATCGACCAGAAATCAACCTCCCATAACCCCCGCTCTACGGTGGGGACAGTGACCGAAATTTATGATTATTTGCGCTTGTGGTTGGGTCGTGCGGGAGAACCCCATTGTCCTATTTGCGATCGCTCCATTGCTCCCCAAACCATCGATCAAATGTGCGATCGCATCATGGAGCTTCCCAACCGTACTCGCTTCCAAATTCTCGCTCCTGTGGTGCGCGGTAAAAAAGGAACCCATAAAAAACTGCTCTCTAGTTTAGCCTCCCAAGGATTTGTGCGGGTGCGCATTAATGGCGAAGTCCAAGAATTTTCCGATACTATTGAACTGGAGAAAAACCGCAAACACGATATTGAAATTGTCATCGACCGACTCATCATCAAACCCGGATTAGAAGAGCGATTAACCGACTCCTTAAGTACCGCGCTCCATCACGGGGAAGGGATGGCGATGATTGAAGTTATAGGAGATTCAGAACCCGAAACTATCCTATTTTCGGAAAACTTTGCCTGTCCCGAGCATGGCGCTGTCATGGAAGAATTATCCCCGCGATTATTTTCCTTTAACTCTCCCTATGGCGCTTGTCCCGACTGCCACGGTTTAGGAAGTCACCGCCAGTTTTCCCCAGCGCTGCTGATTCCTGATACAGATGCTCCTTTATTTCGCGCGATCGCACCCTGGTCAGAAAAAGAAAATACCTATTATTTATCCCTACTCGACAGTGTGGCAGAAGCCTATAATTTTGAATTAACCACATCGTGGAAAAATCTGACTTCTGAACAACAAGAGATCGTTCTCCATGGCACAACCGAAGAAATCTATCTCGAACCCCAATCCGACTATCGGCAAACTTCCGGTTATTATGCTCGCTTTAAGGGAGTTCTCCCTATTTTAGAGCGGATTTACCATGAAACCGGCTCAGACTTACAAAAACAGAAGCTCGAACCTTATCTAATTGATAAAATCTGTACATCTTGCCAGGGAAAACGGCTGAAGCCAGAAGCCTTATCCGTCCGCTTAGGACAATATCATATTCACGATTTAACCCAGATTTCCATAGCCGATTGTTTGGATAAAATTAAGCAACTTCATCTATCCGAGCGCCAAGCGAAAATCGGCGAACTCGCTCTCAAAGAAATTCAAGCTAGACTGAAATTTTTAATCGATGTCGGTTTAGACTATCTCACCCTAGACCGTGCTGCCATGACCTTATCTGGAGGAGAAGCGCAACGCATCCGGTTAGCCACCCAAATTGGAGCTGGGTTAACGGGAGTGTTATATGTATTAGATGAACCCAGTATTGGCTTACATCAACGGGACAATTCTCGCCTCCTGCAAACCTTAACCCAATTGCGCGATTTAGGCAACACCTTAATCGTCGTCGAACATGATGAAGAAACGATTCGCAATGCCGATCACTTAGTGGATATTGGCCCCGGTGCAGGGGTTCATGGTGGCGAAATTATCTCTCAAGGAACGCTACAATGCTTACTCAATAATCAGCTATCCTTGACGGGGGCATATTTATCCGGTAAACGAACAATTGAAACGCCAAAACAACGCCGAGAAGGGAACGGGCGATTGCTCCTAATCAAAAATGCCCATAAAAACAATCTCAAGCATATCAATCTAGAAATTCCATTAGGTAAACTTGTCAGCATTACCGGAGTCTCTGGTTCCGGGAAATCCACCTTAATTAATGAACTGCTTTATCCCGCACTCCAACATCATTTAAACCGGAATATTGCCTTTCCCCAAGAATTAGACAAAATCACTGGGTTAGATGCCATTGACAAAGTGATTGTCATCGATCAATCTCCCATTGGTAGAACCCCAAGATCCAATCCTGCCACTTATACCGGTGTTTTTGATTCCATTCGTGCTATTTTTGCTGAAACCATTGAAGCCAAAGCCAGAGGATATAAACCCGGACGTTTTTCTTTTAATGTTAAAGGTGGACGCTGTGAAGCCTGCGGAGGACAAGGGGTAAATGTGATTGAAATGAACTTTTTACCCGATGTTTATGTGCAATGTGAAGTGTGCAAAGGAGCCAGATATAACCGAGAAACTCTGCAAGTGAAATATAAAGGGTATTCCATTGCAGATGTTTTAAACATGACCGTTTCTGAAGCCTTAGAAGTCTTTCAAAATATCCCCAAAGCCGTTAACCGCTTGCAAACCTTAGTCGATGTCGGATTAGGATATATTCATCTCGGACAACCGGCTCCCACCCTCTCTGGAGGAGAAGCTCAACGGGTGAAATTAGCCACAGAATTATCCCGCAGAGCCACAGGAAAAACCCTCTATTTAATTGATGAACCCACCACCGGACTCTCATTTTATGATGTCCATCAACTGCTGAATGTTTTACAGCGCTTAGTGGATAAAGGTAATTCTATTATTGTGATTGAGCATAATTTAGATGTGATTCGTTGCTCTGATTGGATTATTGACTTAGGCCCAGAAGGAGGGGATAAAGGAGGGGAAGTCGTGGTAACGGGAACTCCAGAAGAGGTCACACAATGTTCTCTGTCCTATACAGGGTTTTATTTGCGAGACGTTCTAGGCTAGAACTCGTAAAGTGAGCCATTCCATATTGAGATTTTAATTGATTTAATAGCGGGGAACGGAAGGATCAACTAAATAAGAATAGGCATCAATACCACCAGATAGGTTTTTAAGATCGGTAAATCCCTGATTTATGAGCCATTGGCACATTTGTTGGGATCGCATCCCATGATGGCACATCACCACCGTTGGCTTATCTTTGTCAAATCGGGCATGAATTGCTTCTGACCATTCCCGAAACTGACTTAAAGATAGCACTTCAAATCCTTCAATCTGAGCCAGATCGACTTCCTGTGGTTCGCGCACATCAATAAATTGCCAGTTGGCTCGCTCTTCGTCGCTCAAGTTCGCTAATTTTTCCACACTAAATTCTTCAATCATCATAGGTTGGTATTCCTAAAACTGACTTAACTATTCTCGTGGGAAGATTCCCGAATTTGCCGTCGAGTTGGAGAACGTTCATCTCCAATGATATCAGAAAATAAAGCAATCCGCTCAGACATCTGTTGTTGCACATTTTTGGCTTCTTCTTCTGATTCAAAGGGCGAAGATGACCGAGAAAAAGACGGGGAACGCTGCGTTTGAGCTGCCTCTTTTTCTGCTTGCCATTGTTTAAGACGTTGCTGAGAAACCTGCTGATGGTTTTTCATATACTGAGACCAGAATCCAGTATTTAGTTCATCCATCGTGCGTACAATTGACCAAAACTCCATTAACATTAAGTTATGGAGCATTTGATCGTTACGTTTCAAAACCCGGATGGATTCAGTAATTTGTCGGTAAAAATCCCGTTGGGAGTCTGAAGACTCATTCTCTCGACTCAATCTCATTACCCACCTTATTCCCTGATACTTGGGATTATCATAGATCAGAATTCGATCGCCGTGCAGTGGGAAGTTTGCAAGAATATGGCAAGATAGGGAAAATGCTGGTGAACTCGACACGCTCGATCCCTCTATGCTTATTCCCTTAAATCGCAGCCGGTTTGAACAACTGATTCCTCTTATCGGGACAGGCAATCAATACAAATACTGCTGGGGTAAGTTTCCTGACCTCCTCAGACGCTTACTCGCCTCAGTTTTGGGCGCTCTGGTGATCTTCTTTGGCCGGCTCTCAGCTTTGGGAGATAGTTTTGAGTTACTCTTATTTTTGATTGGGATTACGATCGGAACCTATTGGTTATGGGGGCCGATTTTCTGGGCTAGTCGCCGCAATGCTACATACCGAAGATTTCCCTATAGCGGATTCTGGCGCGGTCAAGTCTTAGATGTGTTTGTGACTGATGAATTAATTAATACAGAAGAAACGGTAAATAATCGTGGAGATTTAGTGATTGTCGAAAACCGGGAACGGCGTTTAAATCTGGATTTAGTTGATGAAACTGGCTTTGAAACCCGTTTTCAAGTGCCTATCCGTCGCCAATACCGAGCTATTGATGTGGGTATGATTGCGGAAATGGTGGTGATGTCTAATCAACGGGATTTAAGCCGGATTAATCGCATATCTGATGTTTATATTCCTCAGCTTAACTTGTGGGTGAGTGACTATCCCTATCTACGCCGTGATGTGTTTTTAGATGTGAGCAAAACCCTACGCCGGCAGTCTATGCGCTCGGAAACTCGCCCGATGCGCCGTCGGCCTATTCCTCAACAGCGCAATGATGAGTACGATCTTTAGTCTGGGCTTTTGAGCTGTTGAGAGCGCAAGGTTTGTAAATCTCGAACTTGTTCGGTTACATGGATTAAAATCTGATTTAAGCTGGTTAGGGAGTCTAACTCTTTTCCGGAAAACTGAGTATCTCCATGGGCTTGATCGCGGATCTCATTTAATTTCTTCTGTAATTGTTGGGCGATGGTTAATGCGTCTCTGCCCATGGTGGTTAATTGCTGTCGTTGGTGAAACTTTAAAGCGGCTCCCCGCAAGACTTGTAGTGTTGCTTCTTCCCCTTGTTTTCCTGGCATTACCCGCAAACGCAATAATAATCGTTCTTCCTGATAGTAGCGTTCGAGTTCTACTTCTTTCACTGTTTTGACGGGAATTAGGGGTAAGCGACTGAGTAATTTGAGTTCATGAATTACCCCCTGAAACAGTTCTAAGGGTAGGTTGTCTAAAACAGATTGTATGATGCCGTTTAAGCTCCATAAGACTCGCCCATGGTGAGGATGACGTTCAAAAAATAATCGTCCAATACCACCGACTAAAACTCGACTGAGTAATTCTTGCCATAAAACAGAGGGAGGAAGCGTTGCCAGCACGTCAACAGGACTGCATAAATACTGGGCTTGGATTTTTAACTCGGGTAACCCTTGCGTGGGGTTGGGTTGATCGACTGGAGGAGAAGGTTTGGGGGTAGGGTTAGACTCAGGAGTTGCTCCTTTGACTAAGGCGATCGCATCTTCGGTATCTAAAACTAAGGTGGGTCGGTTTTGCCAATGCTCGGATTCTGAGGTACTCTTAGACGCTGAAGTGGGCTTTGAAGAAGGCTCAGGTAAGGCAGGAGGGGATTGTTGTTGAGTACTGATATGATTGAGATAGGCTTTAAGGATAGATTGGTGTAAGTCTGAGGAAATCTTTTGAGTGACAATGGAACATCGAAGGTACGATAGGATTTGACGGCAATACGTGAGAGCGCTATTGTCTTCTGGATCGACCATTCCTAATCTGACTAAACTTCCTTCTACGACTAGAGGTAAGACTTGATGATAAAGGCAGGCTTCAAAGGAGAGAACCCGATCGATCAAAGGAAAGAGGCGATCGGTATCAATATTAAGAGTAGAAATTGAAGAAGAATGATTAAAGGCAGGAGGGGGTAAGCTCATGATCGGTGCTGGCAATAATGAGGATGGGTGTTCGCGGTAGATGTTACAACTTGGAATATTTCCTTCATCCAAGAACTTCGACAAAAGCAAATTCAGAAGAACGAAAGTACACTTAGGTATATACTTAAGTAGCCAGTTACACCCTGATCAGAGGATTTGAGTTTTGCACAAAAAGTGTTTAGAGATTCCGCAGAGATTGAGCGGCTAAATATAGCTTACTCCATTCTGCAATGACTTGACTGGTTTTCCAGTTTAAGATTTCAGCAATTTCATGGGGTAGAGTTCTGGCTCTGAGCAGTTCGAGTAACTGTTTTTGGGTGGGGGTAAGGCTGTCTAGATAGGTTTGCCATTGGCTTGGGGTTAAGCCTAAGCTGTGGTCTTGAAGGGAGATATCTAACCAATGACTGACTAATTCTGGGTTCTGTTTGATGGCAAAGATGCGAATAGCATGATAGCTTACTTTCTCTCGTAGGCGATAAACTTGTTTTACAGATAGATCGAGTAGGGGCGCAATTTCTTCTTGGGTGCGTCCTTGAAGATAGAATTTTAGCCAATTGGCGGCTTTTTCCCCTAGAGCTTGGTGTAGGTAGGCTTGAAATTCTTTGGCGACGGCTCTTTGATAGCGTTGTTGTTGCAGATAAGTTTGAGTGTCTTGATATTCGACGATCGCCTGGCGATCTAAGAGACTGATTGGATCGTCGCTCTCTTCTGAGCTGAGTTCTTCGGAAATGAGTCGCACTAAGTTACCGGTGGGAATATTTGTCATTCCTCCGCGCTGGCTACGCCGCAGATAGTTGAGAAACCGATAGAGAAGCAGGGGTTGATTGCGAATGGGGCGCAGGCAGTATTCTTCTAAGGTGGCTAAAATGAGGGTATTTTGTAACCATCGCTGGGGGATAATTTGTTGGATTAAACCCATTTGTTGTTTGAGATAGCGATCGCTCTGTAATAATTCTTGAATGACTTCTTGCAGCACATCCACTACACTGCGTTGGCGATCGCGACTTAAGGCTACCCAGGTGCGAATTTTATTGCGAATCAAAAATAAGCTCGCTAACCGCTTCATCAGTTTTCTGTAAGCGACTTCTGGCGCTACGCCTAAGTACCGGTCTCGTAAAATTCGATAACGGTAGTCCATGGCTGCTACAGCAATCTCCCAATCTTCCGGATTGAGATCGAGCAAGCGATCGGGATTTTCCCCGATTAACCAGTCAATAATACTCTGATGCACCTCCTGAGAATACTCAGAACATTCAATTTTGAGGCGCGATCGCCAATCATCGGTTAATTGTTTCAGAACGCTCATCAGACTCACCGCTTAGAGACGCTTTTGCAAAAAGAGACGCTTCGGTTTCCCCAACAGAAAGTTACTCCAACTGAGTTCTACCTGTTGCAGACGATAGCCCACCTTATAGTAGAGACACCGTGCGGGATGGTTATTCTCTAAAACATGAAGATAAATTTCTTCACATCCCCATTTCAACGCCGTTTTTTCACAATGGTCTAGCAGTTCTTGAGCCAACCCTTGATGACGGTCTTCTGGTTTAACCGCTAAATTAGAAATATAAGGATATTGGGCAAACTGATTCCAGTCTGACCAAGACCGTAAAGAGACTTCTACCATTCCCGCTAACCTCTCTTGTCTAGTGACTCCCCCATTACCTGAGTGTTTTTGGGACACTGCCACCCAACAACTATAGTAGGGAGAAGCGTTGCACCATCGTTGTTTTAGGTCTTCATAGATTCCCCAACGAATCAGGAGACTTAACCAACGAAACCACACTTTCCACCCTTGGAACGTGTGGAAACACTCGGCTAAAAGGTCACTGAGACCTTTGAGATCTTGGACTTGAGCCATACGGATGGCATAGCGCTCATGCATTCAGAATAGGGAATGGGGGATAGGGAATAGGGAATAGGAAAAATCCTATGTTTCCGATCTCTGGATTAGGGATAGGTCTCGATCGAAGGCGATCGCCTGCATATGACAACGCAGGGGTAGACTAGAGTCTTGGAGTTGTTCTTCCAGGGTTTGGAAAACTGGACGACCGGGCAACCCTAAAGGAAGACTACCATAATAGGGTAGGAGTAATCCGATCGCCATTACCCAAAATAGGGGGGTAAACTCTAGGGGAGTGTGAGATCCTATTTTAGAAAGTTTGTAAGGGTTCAGGGGTTGGTGAAAAGTTAGGGGAAAAGGATTCATCAGAAGCTCCTGAATTTTGATCGTTTAAGTAGATGGTGCGGATATCAGTGGGTAAAGCTGCTTCTAGGGCAGCGAGTCCTTGTTGTAATTGGGTTTTCACGCTGAAGGGAGAAATGGATTCTCCTTCAGCTTGTAAATAGGCAGCTATCCGGGTTTCACTCCAGTGGAAGGTCTGAGAGAGTAGAATCATTAACCGCAGAACGGGTTCTAATTGATCCATCGCTTGTTCAACATAGCACCACAGAGGGGGAGAACACTCCTGAAGGTTGTAATAAATAGATTCAACCGGGGGCAACTCCATATTGTTGATACAGAAAGCCGTGAAGTTAATCAGTGCATTTTGTAAGGTTAGAGGCCGATCGCCAGGCTGGGTATTAGCGGAGTGTAAATGGAGTCCTCCTAGTTCATAATAGATATGTCGCCAGGTGCAAGCAAATAGGTAATCAGCTTGTACTGGCGATCGCGCTGAATGGGAAATAAGAGTATAAACGATGGGATTATAGCGACAAAAGATGGCTGTGAAGTATCGCCCTGACTCTGGATGGCGCTGAAATAAGGTGAGCAATTCTTGATCGCTGTAGTGAGTCAGGGACTCAATTAGGGGATGCTGAGTTTCGAGAAACTGGGGCAAATGCATGGCTATGAGGCTTCACGCTTGCAAACAGGGCATAGGGACTTGACCTCCTCACCTGGCTCAAGGCACGGTGATTCCTAAACCTCACGATTTAGGTTTCTGCTTCTCCCACATCTGCGTACACGACTAACTCTTGTTAGTTATGTTCCCGTCTTACGTCATGTCCACAGACTTTCGACCCAATGAGAGAGTCCCGATTCCGCAGAGCAATGCGGTACGGAATTTTAAAAGATACATGTACTTGTTGCTTAGAGCTTTTACCCAACCAAGCGTTCCTGGTCAGAACCCCATAACCCTAGTTTTCAAGATGTTAATATCGAATGCTTGGTTTTTGCTTTTCGATATCCTTCTACTTTAGCAAAAAGAAGTCAAGCCGTACTCTAGTTTATTGCGGCATACGCAAGAGCGATCGCCAATCGGTTATTATCAAGATTCTGGGCAACCCTAACCCTACATTTAATGAGTTAGTCCAGTTTCGCAACCAATACATAATTAAAGGATAAGGATTTCTATTGCTGATAATGGGCTGGGAATTAGGGAGGACGATCTCCAGAAAATATTCAATCCTTTTTTTACAACTAAACCAGTGGGTCGAAGTACAGGCATTGGATTATCGATAAGTTATCAAATTATTACTGAACAACAGGGTAGAGAATTACACTGCAATTCTAAATTGGGCAAGGGTACAGAGTTTGTGATTGAGATTCCGATACACTAGATCTGTGCCACGTTCCCACTCAACCCATGGATATTACCGCACAACTGAATCAGATTATTCGCGCTATTCAAGGACGACAGCTCCAGGAAGCGGCAAACCTTTGCGGGCAGATATTACAGCAGTATCCGCAAAATGGGCAAGCGTGGCATCTATTAGGGGTAACGTACTATAGCGCAGGGGACACAGAAAAGGCGATCGCCGCTTATGAAAATTCCCTCACAGTTGATCCCAATCAACCGCAAACCCATAATAATCTCGCTACTGCCTTAGCTCAAAGCGATCGCCCCATAGAAGCACTCAAGCATTATCAACAGGCGATCGCCCTTGCGCCCGACTATACCGAAAGTTACTATAATCTCGCCAAAACTTACAAAACCCTGGGGAATCTAGATTTAGCTCTTCAGAATTATCAACAGGCACTGCACCTTAATCCTGACTATACTCAAGCGCGGCAAAATTTGGGCAATCTCTATTTAGAACAGGGAGAATATGACCTAGCTATTGTGGAGTTAAAACAGGTTATTTCCCAAGTTCGAGATCGGGCCAGCATTCACCATAGTCTCGCCTTCTGTTACCATCAAAAAAATGATCGAAAAAAGGCAATTTCCCATTACCAAAAGGCGCTAGAACTTAATCCCCAATATACCTCGATTCATGCCAATCTCTCGTCTCTACTCCATCAGGAAAACCAGATCGAGCAAGCCATTCCCCACTATAAAACTGCCTTAAGCCACGCTCCCAATTCACCCAAACTCCACCACGATCTGGCTGTTGCTCTGGGCGCTCAGAAGCAGTTTGAAGTGGCAACCGATCACTATTATCGATCGCTAGAACTCGAACCTAACTCACCAGAAGCGCATAATAATTTAGGGGTAGCCCTGAGTCAACAGGAAAAATTTGAAGAAGCGATCGCCGAATATCATCGAGCGCTAGAACTTAATCCTCATTATCCAGATGCCTATAATAATCTCGCCGTTGCTCTGGATAAAATAGGCGAATATGATGGGGCGATCGCGGCTTATCAAACCTGTATTTCCCTAAAACCTGACTACGCTGAAGCCCACACCAACCTCGGAATAGCGCTCCTACTCGCTGGGGATTTGAGCAACGGTTGGGCAGAATACGAATGGCGCTATCAATGGCAAACCGCCAGCAATCATAGACCCGTTTATCAACCCCGATGGAATGGAGATCCATTTGTAGGACGAACTTTACTATTGTATTGTGAACAAGGTTTTGGAGACTGCATCCAGTTTTTACGCTATTTACCTCTCGTCCAAGAGCGCGGAGGAAAAACAATCTTGGAATGTCCTCGACTGCTGATGGGTTTGTTTGAAACCTTTATAGAAGAACATGCCTCAGATCCCAAGAAAAAGGTCAGGTTAGTAGCACGGGATCGACCCTTACCCAATTATCATATCTGGGCCCCGTTAATGAGTTTGCCCTATATTTTTGGAACCACTTTAGATACTATTCCTGCATCTATTCCCTATCTTCGCGCTCCAGTTAGGGCAGATTCAGAAAATTTATCGTCTTACCCAGAGATAGATCGACTCGTTCCTACCGTGGATAAGGCTATCCGAAAATCAGATCATTTCAAGGTAGGGTTAGCCTGGGGAGGAAATCCCAATCATGGTAACGATCGCCAACGCTCCTGTCAATTCACCGATCTTCTGCCCTGGTTAGACATAGAAGGAATTGACTTTTACAGCTTGCAAAAAGGCGATCGCGCCCAAGAACTTGCAGGAGTAGAAAACATAACCAATCTTGACCCCATTATCCAAAACTTTGCCGATACCGCCACCCTAATTGACGAACTCGACTTAATCATTACTGTGGATACCTCCCTGGTGCATCTCGCGGGAGCCATGGGCAAACCCACATGGTTATTACTCTCCTTCGTCCCCGACTGGCGCTGGATGCTCGATCGCGAAGATAGCCCCTGGTATCCCACCGTCCGCCTCTTTCGGCAACCTGCACGCGGAGACTGGCATTCTGTAATTACTGCGGTTAAAACCCAATTAGTTACCTGTAGGGAGAGGTTCACCCAGGATGTACAAGAGTCGCCCAAATCTCAATTAACCCGCCCCACTACCACCCAGGACACAGAATTAATTGCCTCCAGCGTCAGTGCAGGGGCGGGTTCACCAAACGACTTATCTAACCCAGATCTGCGTGAACCCGCGCCTACCGGCGATCGCAACATCCCCCGAAGCGGAATAGGTATCACTTGGCAACTAGGAAACCATACTGGATGGGGAATATACGGACTCAATTTAGCCCTACAACTGGTGAAAAACCGAGAAACATTCCCTCATTTACTGGTTCCCCCTGGAAATATCCAGAACTTGCACCCCTTGCATCAAGTTCTCTTGCGTCCGGTATTTGAGGAGCAAAAAATCCTTCAGCGCTTCTTAAACCAGTCCTTGGGTAAAGCACTAAAATCTGATTTTCCCATCTTTCATGGTTTAGGTCATGGGTTGGGAAAGTCACCCTTAATGGAGCATGTGTACGGTCATTCTTCAGTAGGGATTGTATTTATTGAAGATACCCACCTGGAGCAACAGGCGATCGCCAACGCCAAAACCTACGATCGCCTAATTGCCGGTTCCAGTTGGAACGCCGAAGTTCTGACCAGTGCTGGAATTTCCCATGTGGAAACTATTTTACAAGGCATCGATCCCACCCTATTTCACCCCGCCGCTAAACTGGGAATTTGGGGTCAAGACCGCTTCGTGATTTTTGCTGGGGGTAAACTCGAATACCGCAAAGGACAAGACCTCATCATTGCCGCCTTCAAAGCCTTTCACCACCGCCATCCAGACGTTTTGCTAGTCACCGCTTGGCATAATGCTTGGCCCAGTTGGATGGTAGGATTAGACACCACTGGGAATGTGGAAGGATTACCTCAAATTAGTCAAGATGGCGTGTTACAAATTATGCCATGGTTGCAGAAAAATGGCATCCCGGCTGAGGCGGCGATCGCCCTCGGTCCCACTCCCAACCACCTCATTCCCCAAATTCTCCGAGAAGCTGACGTAGCTATATTTACCAGTCGTGCAGAAGGAGGAACCAACTTAGCAGCCATGGAATGTTTAGCCTGCGGTATTCCCACCCTTCTTTCTGCAAATACCGGCCATTTAGACTTGCTCAACCGAGGTGCAGGTTACCCCTTAAAAACTCAATATCCCGTAGCTTCTCATCCCCATTTCCAAGGGACAGAAGACTGGGGAAACTCAGATATTGAAGAAATTTTAGAAACCTTAGAATGGGTTTACCACAACCGCACACAAGCCAAAAAACAGGGGAAACAATTTGCCAAGATTATGCAAGCATTGACCTGGGAACAACAAATCCAGAAACTGTTATAGCCCATTGCGCTGTCATGTATATCTAGCCAAAATCAATGAAAATAATTGTATTGAAGTCAATGATATTTGCTTTGAAACCCTTGTACCCAGGCAAGACCCAATAAATAAAAAAATGAAATCACATGAACCTTTTGAATACTCACTCGTATTATATCATACAGAAATCCAGGAATATTGAATGTTAGTTTAATACCGAAAAAAAGAGGATAAAATATGGTATTTTACCCTCTAAATTTGTGTCAGCTCACTTGAAGCTGACAGGATTTCTTGGTACAATTGAGCGAAGATTTTTAGTTTTTGTAGTCTGTACTAGACCCTTTTACTCCTTTAGCGTTCGGGAAGCGATTCCGTTATTCCACAATAGTGCCTACGGCCCATCTAAAACGGCATCTTGGATATCTTGACGACTCAGGGAATATTTAAAAGCTCTTTTAATATTACTGCCATCACTAGCTGCATTTAAGTAACAAACAATTAACTGTTCGGTTTCTAAATAAATTTGTGCGATCCAACTGTCATGTTTTAATCGCCAACAGTGGAGTTCTTCCCTATCTTGTTGACCGCCAAGTTGAGATAACCATTGTTCAATTTGTGGAAGGGGATGGTTGTATAGGGGGGTGTCAGAAGTAGGGAGGGACATAGACAGAGAAAAAGATAAAAAGCGATAAACCTATGGAGATGGAGGTAAGGATAGGGTGGGTGAAATCAATTCAGGATTCACCCAGGCGATCGCGATCGCCAATCCTAAACATAGCATAAACGTCAGTCCCAGAATAAACAGGGCAAACAGTTCCCCCGACGACAGGGGGCGATAATGCTCCGCATCGCTGACGCGATCGCGCGAATCGAGATAAGCGGAAGAACGATAATCCTGTGGGGAATTCCCCGATCGCAAATCCACAGGAGGACGCACCACATAAAACCGAGAATAGCCCATCGTGCGATCGTATATCCTCCGACGCTCCGGATTACTTAACACCGCATACGCTTCATTCAGCTCATGAAAACGCCGCGTTGCCACCTCTGGATCTAAATCCGTCGTATCGGGATGATAGCGCTTGCTCAACTCCCAATACGCACGCCGAATTTCCAACGCAGAAGCCAAAGGATGAACCCCTAATCGAGTATAGTGAGTCGATAAAACCGTTTTTTGACGTTGATCGGAAGAACTAGAAGAAGAATGATTCACGGATGAGCGTTTAGATAATAAAACTGAACAAATTTAAGGGATTTTGAATGAGCTTAAGCAAGGATGGGGTTATTGTATCAGATGCGATCGCCTATGAGTTTACCCTGCCAGATAAGCTGAAGTACCATGATTGAAGCCCTTACAGGAGTATTACCCCAATGACCTCAGTTAAACTCTCTATTGGTAATTATGCCCCCGTTTTCATACTGCCTTGTCAAATGGGGGGCAAATTTGACAGCCGTCACGCCCAGGGTGCTGCCATGCTCTGGCTATTCTTTCCAGAGATTACCAGCCCAGAGTCTCAAAAACTCCTGTTAGATCTGCAAGCTCTACAGGAACAATTCAAACCCTGGGATCTCACTGTCATTGGCATCAGTACAGATCCCCTAGAATCGCTGATGGAATTTACCCAAACCCATCAATTTCCCTTTTTCCTGATTTCTGACCAAGCAGCGGAAATGATTCAGGGGTTAAACTTAGTGAAGCCTGATTTACCTCCTGGACAAATCCAATCGAAATTTTGCTCTCTTTTAATTCATCCCAATTGTAAAATCCTCAAAATTCATGAGGCGTTTGATCCTTCTACCCACGCCACCCAACTCTTAGAAGACTTAAAACAGCTTCTCGCCCCACAAGAACCTCAGCATCTCACACAAATTGCCCCAGTCTTGTTAATTTCTAATGTCTTACCCCCTGAATTTTGTCAAGAATTAATTGAAGTGTGGCGAACCCAAGGTCATGGAGATTCAGGATTCATGGTGCAACAGAATGGAAAAACCGTAGGTGAGTATGATTATACCCATAAAATCCGTAAAGATCACTTTGTTAGCGATCCAGATTTAATCAATCGCCTACGCTACTTTATGATTCACCGAATTCGTCCAGAAATCCTTAAGGCCTATCATTTCGATTTCACCCGCTTTGAAGATTTTCGTATTGCTTGTTATGAATCGAGTCGGGGGGGATTTTTCCGCAGACATCGGGATAACACGACTGCCGCAACTGCCCATCGTCGATTTGCCATGACTTTAAACTTAAATACTGAAGAGTATGAAGGTGGATATTTGCGCTTTCCAGAATATGGGCCACATTTGTATCGCCCAGAAACGGGTAGTGCAGTAATTTTTTCCTGTAGTTTACTCCATGAAGCAACGGATGTGACGGATGGAGATCGCTTTGCCCTACTTTCGTTCTTCTATGGTGAAAAAGAAGCCCAATTACGGGAAGAAATGATGCAGAAGTCAGCCGCAATTTCCTCTTAACTTTCTTAGGTCACTGACCGAGATTTTTAAGATTTAGTCTAATTTGCTTTTTTGAATATGATGCTCAAACTCAAACTCTGGGAAACTCAACTGCTCAAAGTCATTATAATTCGGGCTATTCAAGTCTATCGGCGGGGAATTTCGCCCCTATTTCCTCCCAGTTGTCGATTTTATCCCTCTTGTTCTGAGTATGCTTTGACGGCTGTGGAACGGTTTGGGGCAATGCGGGGTTTACAATTGGCAGGAGCGCGGATTTTGAAGTGTAATCCGTTTTATCCCGGAGGTTACGATCCGGTTCCAGAAGCCCCAAAAGTGAGCGATTAGGAGTTGTGTCTCTATGGTATTAAAACCTTATCAACAGATTCGGATTGAAGATCATCAAGAACCTCTAGTACCGATTCCTTTGGAGTCCTTTGCGGTGGCTACTCCCCATCCTTATGAGAAGTTGGGCGCACCCTATGGGGATAAATCTCCCTATTGGTTACGCAAAACAGTTAGCGATCGCCTCTTGATCGCTCAAAAGCAACTACAAACTCATCATCCAGGTTGGAAAATTGAGATTTTTGATGCCTACCGACCGATCGCCGTTCAAGAATTTATGGTTGAATATAGCTTCATCCAACTAGCTAAAAACCAAGGTTTCAATCCGGAAACCCTCACCCCAGAGCAACGGCAAATCCTTCTAGAGGAAGTGTATCAATTTTGGGCAGCTCCATCCCTCGATCCGGCAACCCCTCCACCCCATAGTACGGGGGCAGCCGTAGATGTTACTCTGGTTGATCAAACCGGAATTGAGCTGAACATGGGATCGCCTATTGATGAAATTTCTGCTCGTTCCTTTCCCGATTGTTATGTCCAAGGGAAAACTCCGGATGAGCACAGTTATCATAAACACCGTCAACTCCTGAATCGAATTATGGAGTTTGCTGGGTTTAAGCGTCATCCCCGTGAATGGTGGCATTTTTCCCATGGCGATCAATTGTGGGTATGGCTTAAAGTTCAGGAAGGCAGTTGGCATCAGCAGGAGGCGATCGCCCACTATGGAAAAGCACTCTAGTAGGGAGTCGGCAGTAGGGAACAATAGAGTCAGATGTATGCTCAGAGTGTTCTATTTCGCTACAATAAGAGAGAATATGGGAGGCCTCAGATGTTAGAGATAATTGCGATCGTCATCTTTTCCGTTGCCACCTTTGCACTAGCCTATCTTCTAGGGTTAATTGGTATGGCCTTAACTGCTCTTTTTTTCATCCTTGAAGATATCCCTGGATGGGTGTGGACAGCCGTTTTATTAGCATTGACTGTAGCCACGTATCGCGGCTTAAAATACTAAACATAGCGCTCCAGGCTAGGCAATAGGCTTGCTTTGCAAAAGCTTGTATTACTTAGGGATTCATTTTTAATGGTTTGGGAAACAATTACTAATCGGAATATCTGGGTAAGCCTGGGTTTCTTCAATCTCTAGACTTAGATCCCGTTCATCCATTGATAAATCATAGCGAATTTTTACCACTGCTTTTAACTCTAAATTCTCTACATTCACATTATCCCCTAAGGCTTGCAGTCGCAGGGCTTCTAATGGAATTGTTTCAGACATTGGGGGCAAACTTCCATTCTGATTATTAATTAATCTTGCTCCAGTATTCGTATACAAAGGAACCCAACGATTTTCCTGCAAAGCATAGATCTGATAAACGGCATTCGCATATCGAGTCAGAGGTTTATTGACAACCTTAAGTTGAATCAGTAAGCCGCCTTGTCTAGCCGAAGTTAAGCGTGATAAACTTAGTTGAGTTGTCCAATCTTGCTGGGTTTGAACTGGAGAATAAGTCGCCACAAAATTAGAGGGACAACGGAAAGACTTATCGACGATCAGTTGGGCGAGGTAGGGTGGGAAGAGTTGATCTGGATATAAGGTTTCAAAGGTTTGTTGAATCTCAATCAGATTCGGTAAAGGCGTGGAGAAATCTTTCATTAATTCTCCTAAAAGAATCTCTTCATAGGTGGTATGGGAAAGAGGTTGAACGGGATTAAAACGACCATCAGCCTCAATGATAATTTCTTGCCCTTCCTGCACAGAAACTGCTGCTAAATTTGGTAACTTAGGATTGCTTAATTCAATTTCTCCTTCTAAAACGGCATAATGGGTTTTATTCTCTTCTAGTCTCTCGAGTAAATAGGTTGCATCCCTGACTCTCGACTGAACACTGGAGGTACATCCACTACTGCCTCCATTAACCAACACCCGTCCCTGTTGGAGTTGAAAGCATTGGCTCCCCAGGACAAGAGCTGAATGGGTTCCCAAGCGGGCGATCGCCCCCGTGTTCAATTTCAGTTCGACTCTCGCTCCTGTCGTTTGAATCCGTTCCCCTAACTTCGCTTTCTCGTTTCTCCCCACCAGACGACGATTAATCAACACCTGTTGACCAACAATTTCGGCGATCGTTGCTTCCGTAATCCGAGCACTTTGGGCGATACTGGGAGATAAGGAAGGTTGGGAAATAATGGCTAAACTCACAGTTGCCAAAAATACCCAGATCCACCGAGATAAGCGCCCAGATTTTCTCAGTTGTCTAACCAACGCAAAAAGTTTACCGATCATATATTTGGGTTAATTGACATCTTGAACATCCTGGGTAATATCAAATCCTTAAATTTTTGCATCAATTTACCCGGGATAGGCAATTGGCTGAGAGCCAATTTTTAAATGCATGTTCATAGGGAAATGATATAACAGCTTAAGACAGACGATCAACCCTCACCAAAGTTCCCCAAATACTTATCGATCAATAGCCCTAACTTTTTGCGTGTTGCTTCTGGCATAGCTCCGGGTTGAGTGACAATGGCATATTTTAAGGCAGAATGGGCATCAGAAACGAAAGGATTCTCATGGAGCCTGCGTACGGTTTCTTGAATCACTTTTTGGGCATTTTCCGCGTTATGATGTAAATTATCCAAAATCATTTCAACGGTTACATGATCGCGATCTGGATGCCAACAATCATAATCAGTGACTAAATTCAGACTAGCATAGGCAATTTCTGCTTCTCTCGCCAGTTTTGCCTCTGGAATGTTGGTCATGCCAATGACTGTTGCGCCCCAACTGCGATAGAGTTCAGATTCGGCTTGAGTGGAAAAAGCCGGCCCTTCCATGCACAGATATGTACCCTTTTCATGTAGGGTAATTTCCGGTAAGTCTAAACTTTCAATTGCTTCTTCTAGAACTTGACTCAATTGGTGGCAAACGGGATGGCCAAAGGCTATGTGAGCAACAATTCCATCACCGAAGAAGGTTGAGGTTCGATGTTTTGTACGGTCAATAAATTGGTGCGAAATTACTAAATCACGGGGTTTTATTTCTGCTTTCAGAGAGCCAACGGCTGAGGCAGAAATGAGATATTCAATTCCTAATTTTTTCATCGCATAAATATTGGCTCGAAAAGGGACTTCTGAGGGCATCAAATGATGACCTCGACCATGACGGGAGAGAAACACGACCTGAGCGCCTGAAAGCTGACCAACAATCAGAGCATCTGATGGAGCACCAAAAGGAGTTTCGATTTCGATTTCTTGCACATTTTGCAGGGCTTCCATCTGATAGAGTCCACTGCCACCAATAATGCCAATTTTAGCGCGAATTTCTGTTGAGTGAGTCATAGAAAAGAAGAGTCAAAAAAAGGACTTCTGACCTACCTTATCATCAAACTTGGATCATTTATAGTGCTTTGCGCTAGACAATCGCCAATAGAGGAGGAGCGCATTTTATGTTACTCTGTAGTTCAAGTTATGATAAGCGTTCGCCAAGCGCGAAATGGAGTTTTATCGCTGTGACCCTCAATCCTCCTGATACCCTAAAACAAAAACCACAAACTGCCCCCAAAGCCGGTCAACCTGCGACTCGGATTTTTGTATCTACGTTCATCACCATTTTCTTAGCCGAGATTGGGGATAAAACTCAAGTTACAACCCTGCTGATGACCGCAGAATCCCATGCTCCTTGGATTGTTTTCCTGGGTGCGGGTAGTGCTTTAGTTTTAACCAGTTTTCTAGGGGTTTGGTTAGGTCAATGGTTAGCCTCCCATCTAACTCCCCGTCTGCTCGATACCTTGGCTGGAGGGGTTTTGTTGGTTATTTCCGTGGCTTTGTTGTGGGATATGTTACAGATTTAAAGGGAGAGGCAAAGATTAATAAAAAGAAGGAAGGTAATTGCCGAAATTGACAAGTCAGTCCCTAGTTTGTATTATAATGTAGTATAACAAGAGCCTCCTCCATGTGAAGATTCATGACTCCAAAACGTTTAATTAAGATTGGTAAATATCTGAGTAAACATCTGCGTCATCAACCTGAACGGATTGGATTAACCCTAGAATCGGGAGGCTGGGTAGAGGTTAATCAACTGCTAAAAGCTTGTCAAACCAACCAATTTCCCGTTTCTTTTCTAGAGTTAGAGGAAGTAGTCAAAACGAATGATAAAAAACGATTTTCTTTTAACGAAACCCAGACCAAAATTCGCGCTAATCAAGGTCATAGCTATCCCATTGACTTACAACTAGAGCCGATAGAACCGCCCGAAATCCTCTACCATGGCACCTACCAAAAAGCCATTCCATCGATTCTCAAACAAGGACTACTCAAACAGTCCAGGCATCACGTTCATCTGTCCTCAGAGATAGCAACCGCGATCCAAGTTGGTCAACGGCGAGGTAAACCCATTGTCTTAGAAATTGCAGCCCAAACCCTGCACGATCAAGGCTATTGCTTTTACCAGTCGGAGAATGGGGTGTGGTTAGTAGACAGTGTACCACCAGAGTATCTCAAAATTATCCCCAACCCCAAGAAAGAGAAGCCGAAGCTGATAACCGTGTAACGGTTGATTCTTGAGAAAACGCCTTTTTTACTCGTAAACTATGGACTCTTTTTATTTCGATTATCCTCAAAGCTCTCCGAACTATAACAACCAAGCTCAAAGTCGAGGCTTATTAAGCAGTGGCTGGCGACCCTTAAATCGTCAATTTGATTGGGAGCATTTTTCCTATTTGCTGGCCAATGACTTTTGGGAACTCAACAACAAAACCATGGGCGCTATCAGTGACCTGGCTGATGCTCTAGGTCGCAACCAATATGCTTGGTGGGCTAATGTTTTTAACCTCTTTTCTGAAAACACGCGCTATAACCTAGAAGAATATTGGGACTATATTACCCCCCAACCCCCGTTTCCCGACTATCGCTATAAAGACGTACTCATGACGGAAACCCCTGTAGTACAATCGGTAAGTCGCGATCGCATTCCCATTGATTTTGTCCTCAACCGTCTACAAGAAATCACAGTCTTCAAAATCCTTGCCGTCCTCGACCAACCCAACGTAATTACACAATACTATCTCGATCGCTATTTCTACTATCCCATCAATCGCTTTAGCCAAAAAACCGGCATCAACTCCTCCTCTAGCCAATCCTCCAAAGACTTTTGGGAGCGTCTAGAAATCCTAGGAACCGTCTATGCGTGCTGGGAAAACGCCAAAGTATGGCTACAAATCGAAAACCTGGGACGAGGGAAACGGCGCTATACCCTGATTGCCGACAATATTGCCCCCCTTGTCAATAAAGCCACCTATAACCTCGCCGTGATGCTCAGTGGCTATCAAAGTCGAGTCGGACAAGTACAAAGTCACTTTCCTATCCGCACATTTCCCACTGACATTCAAGGATTTACTGACCGCGTACAACAAAGCATCCTCGACCAAAAACAATTGGCTATCCTTGTCCATGGTGAACCCGGAACCGGGAAAACCGCATGGACGCAAGCTGTAGCCAAAGAAATTCTCATGCCCCTAGGATACGTGATTTTCATTCTCGATCATGATGCCGTAGAAAACTTTGTTCCTCCCACCTACCTCGAAAAAATTTGTCTGGTCATTAACGAAGCAGATAACCTTGCTCAAGACCGTGCTGTCACCGCCAAGCAAGACAACACTAAAACCGAACATATCTTGAGTTTATTAGATGGAACCCTTTATCAAAGTGTCATTGATGAAGACGGGATTCAACTACAACAGTGCCTCGTGGTAATGATGACCTGCAATACCACAGAGCGACTCGATCGCGCTATGCTCCGTAAAGGTCGAGTCGATCTGATGCATCACTTTACCCATCACTTTGTCTAAATCTTTCAACTAGGGCGGGTTGACTAAATTTGATGATTGTAAGTTCTTCAGAGTGGATATGAAAACGTTACCGATTGCATTGCAATACTCAAAAGTTGTGCAGTTTTGTCAGAAATATCATATTCGCAAATTGGCGTTGTTTGGCTCGGTACTGCGAGATGACTTTACCGAGCAAAGTGATGTGGATGTTTTAGTTGAGTTTCTATCTGGAAAAACTCCAGGATTGGCGATTGTAACGATGGCGGATAAACTCACTACTTTATTGGGGCGGGTGGTAGATTTGAGAACACCTGGTGATTTGAGCTGTTATTTCCGAGATGCAGTCCTAACAGGAGGCGATACTTACTTTATGACCAAGACTGTTTTTAACGATAGCTAGAATAGCTATAGCAGCGAAAGCGAAGGCGAGAGTTAGGGCATTTTCTATTGCCTATTGCCTCAAACAATAACCTAACTGTCCTAACCAACTCATTGACTGCTATAAAAGCTGCCCCTATCCCCCCATTCCTCCATCCCCCCGCAAAGCGCTGTAATTACGATATGTTCGGTTTAGCCCTCCATACCACTAGCCCCCAACTCGGTTTAGCCCTCCAAGACGAAACTGGCAATACTCGCTCTCAAACCTGGAATCTCGGCCGTGAAACCTCAAGCCAACTCCACCATTTACTGGCAACCTTCATTCAACCCCTCAGTTGGCAAGACTTGAGCTGGTTAGCAGTTGCCAAAGGCCCTGGGGGCTTTACCGGGACTCGCCTCGGTATGGTTACCGCTCGCATCCTCGCCCAACAGCTTAATTTACCCCTGTTTGCCATATCCACCCTAGCTGCTGTAGCTTGGTCTAGCCGAGAACAACATCCAGTCATAGCCGTCGAAATGCCTGCCCAACGGGGACAGCGCTTTGGGGCAATCTATCAGGTCAATTCCTATCCCATTATCCCCCTGATTCAAGATCAAGTCTTTACCCCTGAAGGATGGCAAAAGACCTTAGAGCAGCATTCCTATCCCTTGATTCAAACTCCAACCAACTTAGGCGAAACCGTCTTAAGCGTGTTGGAGTTGGCAGATTTAGAGTGGAAACAGGGAGAACGCCCTAATTGGACGGAGGCACTCCCTTTTTATGGACAACATCCGGTAAATTGACATACTTGGTGGAGCTTTGAGCTGTTCTAGCTATCGTTAAAAACCGTCATTAATGTACCTCATAGTAGAGAAAACTGCTGTAAGTTTCAGCATGGAACTATGTCCTAACCGACTCTTTCTTTGCTATAGAAAAATGGTTTTCCAGAAATACAAATATAGTCGATTCAAATAAGAATGAGACAAGGACAAATGGTATAGTGGCACTATGTCTCACTGTTAATCAAATCGACTATAAAAAGAGTGCAAGTAATTCAATATATTACTCTCACTCTAAAATTCAGATAGCTCTAAATTGCTCTGGATTAACTCTCTCTGTTGCTTTTGCCTAAACCAGCCATACCTAATGCAGCTAATCCCAAAATAGCAGCAGTAGTCGAAGGTTCAGGGATAGGCATTCCATTGCCAGTAATTCCACGAACAGCTATCACTACATCATTGAAATCTCTATCTGACCATCCTCCTTCATCAATATGAACACCGAAGAGGTCTTCAAATCCTAAAATAACCCAATTTTCCTGCTCAACATCATCAAAATATTCGTAGGCAACAACATGCTGTAGTCCATCAGGATTTAAGGAAGCATCAGCACCATAGACATGACCATTATCATTCTGTGCGCCGTCAGCTTTAATCATGAAATTCAGAGAAGTGTTACCCGTAAACGTTCCCAAGCTTACACCTTCTCCTAACGCCATGGGGCCATTTGCTTCTGGGATGATACTATTTGGGGAAGCAATGTCATCAAAAACCATTTGTTCTGCTCCACCATTGGCTGAGTAAAACAATTGGTTACGGAATATAGCACCTTCATTGATGAAAAATACATCAACGGAATCTGCACCTTCTGTCCACTGAAGGGTTGCTGGGTCTAACTCTAGGAGACTGGCAGCACTATCTTCTATTTGCAACCGTTCCTGTCTCACCATGCCGTTAAATGTATTAAATAAATCCGATCTTAAGGATAAACCATGGGCAGACGGGGCATATAGTAAGCTCATACTTGTAGCAGTAGCAAGCGCTAAGTAGTGAGTATTATTGAATTTCATTAGCTAAGCTCCGATTTTTTAGGCATTGGAAATAAACCAAGACTAAGTATAAAAATAAATACAGGGAGTTGTCATCAGTAGCTTAACTTAACTTTGAGCTAGACTTTTATGAAGATTCCATGAAATAGTTTGGTATTTACGAAAATTTATGGATTAAAGGAGAGGATTATGGTGATTTGGAGACCTAAAAACATTAATTTAAGCACACTGTATATGGTTATAGTGTCTTGCTTTTGGGTTGGTTTTCCCCTAGGAAGCCCTTCCGTAGCTCAGGTGCGCTCTTTTCAGGATTGGTGCGAAGATCGGAGGATTTCTGAGACTCAGAAGCATACAGTGTCTGTGTTATTGCAGTTAGTGGAAACTTCAGACTGTGGCGAAGCACAGCAGGCTTTAGGGGAGTTGGTTAATCTGGATTTAGGGAATCGAGAGATTGAAGATATTGCGCCTCTGTCGAGTTTGACGCATTTGCAGGGGCTGAATTTGAGTTTTAATCAGATTCGAGATATTACGCCTTTAGGAAATTTAAGTCAGCTCAGTTTTTTATTGTTATCAGGGAATAAAATTGAGGATATTACGCCTTTAGGGAGTTTAGTGAATCTCAGTTATGTAATTCTCGATCGCAACCAAATCCGCAACCTCCCCCCATCTTTCCCCAATTTACGCCAATTGACGGCGTTGGATCTGCAAAATAACCCGTTGGTGGAGAAAAAGTGCCCGGTTACTCCAGCGACGGTGTGTTTATTCAGTAATGATGCTTTGGATGTTTTTGCTCAAGCGGAACAAGCGTATCAACAGGGGAACTTTGAGGAAGCGTTGGTGACGTTTGCCCAGGCTAGGGAAGTTTATCAAGAGAGTGGCGATCGCCGCAAGGAAGCCGATAGTCTCAATCGTATGGGGGATATCTATAGCCAACTGAGCGAATATGCTAAGTCGATTACCATCCGTCGCCAAGCATTAACCATTCGTCAGTCTTTGCAAGATTTACCAGGAATTGGAGAATCCCTGACCAGTTTAGCCGATAGTTATGAGAAACTGGGACAATATCCCCAAGCGCGATCGGCTTTGCAAGCAGCGCTGGAGAATATGAAAGAGCAGGAACAAGGAGGCATTCCTCTGGAAGGAGGACTCTATGAGCTGCCCAAGGATCGAGGCGAATTGTATAATGGTTTGGCGCGGGTGCAGAATAAGATGGGAGAGTATCAAGAGGCGCTAAAGTCTGCACAAACAGCGTTAAAATATTATAACTTGCTCCCCGATGGCTATGAGGGCAAAGACTTTGGACTGGGTAATACCTTCGATCGAATGGGTATTACCTATGGCTATTTGGGACAGGTGCAAGAGGCTCAATCTTTTCTGAATCGGGCGCTTGAGTTAGGAGAACAAAGGGGCGATCGCGCGGTCATAGCCAATAGCTTAACCCATTTGGGTGAAGTTGCTAGCTCTCAAGGAGAAATGCCAACGGCTTTAGACTATTATCGCCAGGCGTTAGAAATACGGAAACAAATTGGCGATCGCGCCGGATCGGGTATAATTCTCAATCAAATTGGCGCACTCTATATCAGTCAAGATGATTATCGCAGCGCTATTCCCCCACTGCAAGAAGCGATTACCCTTTGGGAATCTCTGCGCCCTGGGTTACGGGATAGGGATAAAGTGTCTCTGTTTGAAACCCAAGTGACCACTTATGAACAATTACAACAGGCGCTCATTGCCGAAGAGCAAGCTGAAGCTGCTCTAGAAATCGCTGAACAAAGCAGAGCTAGGGCATTTGTGGAACTCCTCGCCGCTCGATTAAGTGGTAAACCCTCAGAAACCTTTGATACTCCCAATCCGCCTACTTTAGCGGAAATTCGCCGCATTGCTCAGGAACAGCAAGCCACACTCGTGCAATATTCTATTGTGGGAGAGACTCTATATATATGGGTGATTAAGCCCAATGGACTGATTGAGTTGCGATCGCAAAACTTAGAAGACTTAGGCATTACCCTAGAAGATGCCGCCGAACGTACCCGCGTTGCTGCCGTAACTGGCAGAAGTCGCGGCATTCAACAGGGCGTGAATCAGTGGGTACAAGCCACCCGTTCCGGAGTACAAGAAAATGAAACCGAACCCAGTACCGACACCCAGAAACGGCGCATTAATCGTCGCTTAAAGAAAAGCTACGAACTTCTGATTGAACCTATTGTGGACTTACTGCCCAGGGATCCACAAGAGCGAATTATTTTTATACCCCACGGCAGTTTATTTTTAGTCCCCTTTCCTGCATTGCAAGATCAACAGGGTGTCTATCTCATTGAGAAGCATACCGTACTCACTGCTCCTTCCATTCAAGTCTTGGGACTCGCTCGCCAACGGGCTAGACAATTAGCCTCCAATCTCAGCGAAGCATTAGTCATTGGAAACCCAAAAATGCCCAGCCTAGCTGAGTCCCTCGAAGCCGAACCAGAACCCCTCGCTTCCCTCC
>DDLS01000034.1 GCA_002340255.1 Cyanobacteria bacterium UBA2566 | reverse complement strand
CCGCCCACCTAAACGAGAGCAGCAAGCTTCGCCGCTATCCTCACTCCTAGTGAGAGATTCCCTAGTCCCAGTTTTCGTAATATTACTTTTTCCTCATCACTTAGTCCAGTGATTGGGGATATTTTCTTTGAGGTCATGCCAGCCCATGGAGTGCCGATGGATATATATCTTCTTTGGTTACCCTAGTTGGGTCTCCAGCTTGGATATATATCTATTTTAGCACTACACAGGATTATCTATGTTTCATTACAGATGTTATGAGACTTTTCTATTTGAGTTACCTAGGGCTGACCTATGGGAAGGGATGGAGTTAGGATGATTTTAGGTGCAAATTAGGTGTAGCGTAGTCCCCTGAGCGCTAGGCCATGGATTCGATTCCAGGCACAGCAATCGAGAACTTAAAGCGGGACTGACGGGTCTCGAACCCATGGCCTAGCGCTTAGGAGGCGCTCGCTCTATCCAACTGAGCTACAGTCCCAGCCGCTCTCCATTATACATGATTTTAATTCAGTCAGGAGACTAACCCAAGCCCAGAACCGCTTTTAAGCGCTCAACTACAAACTTACGGTCTAAATACGACAATAAACCGCCTGCTTTTGGTCCCCGTTCTTTCCCTAGGAACGATTGGTAAATTGCGGGAAATGCCAGATTGGGGTTAATCGATAACTCCTTCGTGGTGGAGAAAATTAAGGTTTGTAACTCCTCCGCTTCCCAACTTTCTAGTTTTTCCAGATTCACAACCAACTGGTTTAGATAGGTCTTTTGTTCCTCAGATAATTGACGAGTTCCTTCAGGAATTTCATCCCAATAAATCACTAACTTTTCTTCTTCATCGGCATAATCTTCAAGCCATTTTTTGCCAACATTAATCCGCTTCCTAATCTCTTCCCAATCCCTATCGGTTAGAGAAGACATTCGTTTTTGAATTTCTGCTTCAACCTCTAAACCAGGAATTTGCAACAAGGAAATCAAGGTACTCAGTTCAAAGGGTTGATAGGGTTCAATTTCACTATCCAACTGGGCATACAAGAGAGACATCAAATCCTTCGAGAGTTCACCCTCTTCTCCAGCACTTTGCCACTCTTTGTACTTACCAATCAACGTATCATAATCTCGGAATAGGCGAGTCGTAGTTTCATAGTTGGGTGCAAAGTTAATTACAGTTTTTGGGGGAGTTCTTAACATCAAAAACCGCAAGAGTTCAGCCGGCAATAAATCCGCCATATCTCTGGCACTTGAACCGACTCCTTTGGAGGAACTCATTTTTGTCCCATTGACTAAAATAAATTCATAGGGCGAATGGAAAGGCGGTTGCTTTTTCAGTACTTTGCGACAAATGGCATTAGCCACATCACGAGATCCACCTTTTTGAGAATGGTCTTTTCCTGCCAGTTCAATGGTGACTCCCAAGATATCCCATTTGGCGACCCATTCCACTTTCCAAGGTAATTTTCCATTCCCATCAAAAGGAGAAACCCAGCCCGAATAACCACATCCTTCTACCCAATCGGTGCTATCCGGTTTGCAGGTATAAAAGACTTGTTCGCCGTTGTAATCGCTGACGACAGTCGTGGCAATTTTACCACAATTTTCACAGACGACTTGGAAGGGATACCAATCATCAGGTCGTTTGGCTTTACTGACTTGTTCATAGGCTTGGCGAATTAAGTCAGCATTGTTTAAAAAGGTGTCAATGTAGGGATTAAGTTGTCCAGTGCGATAGAGGTCGCGCAGATAATAAACTTTTGGCTGTACTCCCAAATATTCAAAGACTTGTAGAAACTCGCCCATAAAATATTTGGCGTAGTCGCTGGCGGTTTCTTCTGGGGAGGGGACATTACAGAGAGGATAGCCTAGGTAGGGTTTAAAGTGTTCCTGGTTGAGATATTTTGGAACAGTATCTAAGGCATCATAATCATCGACACCATAAAGGAACTTAACGGGTTTTTGGGCCTGTTTTAGGGCACGATAGATGACATCATGGATAATGACTCCCCGTAGCGATCCGACGTGAACACGACCGGATGGAGTTTTCGAGTCATTGACAATTTGTTCGCCCTGTGCATCTTGTGCAATCTTATCGGCCCAAAACATAATGCATTTTTATTTATCCACAATCTTTTCACTATAATATCAATGATCTAAAAAATCTAGGTTTTGAAGCTCTTTAATCTGCCTCTATGTCTTCCATCACTAAATCTTATCCGGCTTGGAGTCGATCGCTCGCTCAACCTGGGATAGAGTTTCCCCCGACACCCCTTGAGATCTTAGAAGGTGCGATACCGCAAGGGTTACGAGGAACATTGTATCGCAATGGCCCTGCACGATTAGAACGGGGTGGCGTACGCGTGGGTCATTGGTTTGATGGGGATGGGGCAATTCTGGCGGTTAAGTTTACGGATGAGGGAGCAACTGGGGTTTATCGGTATGTGCAAACGGAAGGATATTGTGCAGAGGGTGCGGCGAATCAGTTTTTGTATCCCAATTATGGTATGACTGCCCCAGGTGCGCTTTGGAAACGTTGGGGCAAGTTACCGAAACATTCAGCGAATACGTCGGTTTTAGCCTTACCCGATAAACTTTTAGCCCTGTGGGAAGGCGATCGCCCCTATCGGTTAGACTTAGAAACGTTAGACACTGAGGGTAAGGATGACCTATCCCAGTTACAGCCAGGAATGCCCTATTCTGCCCATCCGAAAGTAGATGCTCAGACGGGGGAAATTTTCAACTTTGGTACAGTTCTGGGAGCCAAACCAAAATTATGTTTATATAAGAGCGATCGCACGGGCAAAATTATCCAAATGGGCGAGCATGTTCTCAAGAGTGTGTCCATTATCCATGATTTCGTTCTCGCTGGCCCCTATTTGATCTTTTTCATTCCCCCCATTAAATTGAAGGTATTCCCGATTTTGCTGGGGACTCAGTGTTTTTCTGATGCTCTGGAATGGCAACCGAATGGAGCCACACAAATTTTAATTTTCGATCGCCAAACCCTCTCCCTGGTGTCGCAACAAGAAGCACCTCCCTGGTTCCAGTGGCACTTTAGCAACGGATTTATGGATGAACAGGGAAACCTGGCGATCGATTTTGCCCGTTATGAGGACTTCCAAACCAATAGATTTCTGAAAGAAGTCCCCAGTGGTAAAACTCAGACGAAAGCATTAAGTCAATTGTGGCGATCGCATCTTAACCCAAAAACTGGGGAACTCATTGACCATTATCCCTTGATTGAGCAGCATAGCGAATTTCCCATTGTCTCCCCCCTCGAAGTCGGAAAACCGGCACGCTATACCTATCTGTCTATGCATCGTCCAGGAACCCCATTAGGTGAAGATTTACTGAATGTCATTGCTCGTTGGGATAACGAAACCCAAACCTTGGAAATGGGCGATCCAGGTCTCGGATCGTACCCCACAGAACCCCTTTATGTCCCCAATCCAGAAGCAGAAGAGAAGGGTTGGGTGCTAACTGTGATTTATCATTCCTCTAGTCATACCAGCGAAGTCTGGATTTATGATGCCCATCACTTCAGTGATTCCCCCGTTTGTCGGTTAGGATTACCCAGCGTTATCCCCATCGGATTTCATGGTACATTTGCGAATGAGCATAAGAAACTAGGTTTCTAGTGAACTGTTTCATCTCATGTGATGCCTTAGAAAAGATGATGAAGAGGAGAAGTTAGGACAGTTTCTATTGCCTATTTCCTCAAAATAACCAAGCTATTCACGCTCAAAATTCCCGTTGGGCCAAAATAATTGTGGCTACAGCCAATAACGCTATGGTGTAGACAATACCATATCCCGCATTCGCAGTCAGCGTCACAGCACCGGGTAAAGAGTTCATCCCATACACCGCTAAGTTTTTCACATCTAAGCGAGATAGATCGGGAACAATAATAAACAAGACTTGACTCAGACGGGAAAACAAGGGAGTTTCGACTAAGGCATTCAGTTTCACCATGTCAGCGCTTAAGTTACCTATAAAATAAATGCCAAATGTGAGGAAAAGAGCCACTAAGGAACGGGTAAAGACTCCAAATAAAATGGCTGCTGCTGTAATCAAGGATAGCTTCAGAATCAGGAACAGAGCAGAAATCATCAGGGCAGTTAAGGACGGATAACTGGTTTGATTTAAGGTTAAGATTCCCAGATAAAGCCCCATCATGCCGACGACTAAGATGCTCAAAACTGCCGAAACGCCTAAAAATTTGCCCACAATCAGTTCAGAGATATTGAGAGGTTTGGCAATTAGTAAATAAATAGTTCGCTGGTCAATTTCCTTGTTAATTAATCCAGTACTGATAAATACCGTTACTGCAACTCCTAGAATCTCCATCAATCCTAAGCCCACATCCAGAAGAATTTTATCTTCTACAGTGGAGGCAACTTCCCGAATTACGGGGATTATAAATACGATTATGATGGCGAATAATCCCCATACATAGAGAATGCGATCGCGGATGGTTTCGGCAAATACATTATTGGCAACAACCCTGAGTCGATTAAAATTCATAGGTCTGTCTAAAAGCAGGATAAATTAGTCGGAGCTGAATGGCGATCGGAGTTTTTCTAGGTCTAATTTTATCACAAATAAGCTGTTATCCATGTTCTGGTTCACCAACTTTGGATTGGCGATCGCCCATTCATCAATCATGAAGTAAAAGTAAATCCAGCAACTGATGAGTAAACTACTCAGAAGAATGATAATATTTCTTTGTAAGCGTTTTTTCCCTTCTGCCGATCCGAGATCGAGGGAGCGGATTCTGATCGCATCAGGTAAGAGCTGAGTGAGGGCGATAGATTCTGGATAGCTCACCCACAACACTTTTTGTGAAACTCTATCGAGGGTCCTACTGATAATCAGAGAGAAAATCAACCAGATAATGATGGGTTTGAAATCGATACCCCAACAGTCTAGAGTATATTGACTCAGGAAAATCCATAGGGCATAGAGTAAAGTGAGAAACCCCAAAAAAGCGATTGGCTCTTGCAGTTTTTCCAGTTTGAAGATGGGCATTAAAGCCGCAATAGTCCAGAACCCAAAACCGATAATAAACAAGATTTGCCAGAGGGTAGGCGGCTTAGAAAATAAAGTCTTGAACAGTTGAATAAAGTTGTGCATGAATCGGTTAAGGCGTATTCAAACTGAACCGAATAAATTTCATTAGCACCACAAGTAAGATAACGCTATTACTCATCAAATGGGCATTAAATACGGTGCGAGAAATTGCTTTTTCGATAAAGGCTTCACGGGCAGCGATACTAAATCCTCCTTCTCCATATTTTCTTTGTATCCACATCTTGCGAATATTACGCAGAAGAGCTAATCCTTGCCGTTTGACAAACCAGCCAATCAGAAAAGCACCGATAATTGCTAGTAAAATCCAGGATAGACTCGATCGCTCCCACTGGCCAAATAGGACTAAATCAATTAAATTTTGGCGAATGGAATTGGGCAATAAGAGTTCTAAATTAAAGAATAAGAACCAACCAATCAGGTTGGCAAGCAAATTCAGTGTAGCGGCATAAAAAATGCTAAAACGGGGATGAAGCTGAAGTTGAGTATGGAGAAAATAGGATTCAATGGCGATCGCCACCCATAAGCATAGCATCTGTAAGGCGATCATTCGTAGAGGCAGAATAACCATTACTAGATAAGTAATACTTAACAATTAGCAATTAACAATTCTTTTAAATTATTAATTGTTAATTGCTAAACCGATCCTAGCTTTTATCGAGTTCCCGGCGCAGTTGCTCCAAGTCATCATCAACTGCTGAAGCCGAGTGACTTGAATCAGTAGTACCTTGGGGAAGAGCAGCTTGATTGGGTGATGCGCCAGTTAACTGGGCTTTCATGGCAGCCAATTCGTCATCAACATCACTCCCTTCTAACGCTGCAAACTGTTCTTCAATCCCTGTACCGCCAATCTCATAGGCTGCCTGGCTTCTGGCTTCCATTTGCAGCACTTTTTCTTCCATCCGATCAAACGCAGCGAGGGAGCTACTGGTTCCGATGTTCGAGACAGTATTCTGCAAGTTTTCTTGAGCTTTAGCTGCTTGCATCCGTGCTTTGAGCATGTCTTTCTTGGTTTTCGCCTCAGAAATCTTGCCCTCTAGCTGCATTAAGTTTTTCTTCAGGGTATCTACCTGAGCGGTTTGTTGCTCTAAAGAAACTTTAATGGTAGTGGCGCTGTCAGCCTGAGCTTTTTTGCGCTGCAACGCTTCCCGAGCTAGATTTTCGTCGCCCTTCTGTAGAGCCAGTTGCGCCCGTTGCTGCCATTTATTGGCTTCATTTTGGGCTGTATTATATTGTTGCTGGCTCTTTTTTTGGCTGGCGATCGCACTAGCTACCGCTTGCCGAAGTTGGATCAGATCTTCCTGCATATCAATAATAGACTGCTCGAGTATCTTCTCCGGGTCTTCTGCTTTATTCACAAGATCGTTTATATTAGCTCTCAGAACTCGGCCGATCCGATCGAATAATCCCATAATTCTAATTCTGCTTTCCTGTCAGGGTCTATATACAGATTATAGTGGAGGGGAAAAGGCAATAGGGAGGAGAGGCAATAGGTAATAGGCAATAGGCAATAGGGAAGAGTTGGGTGGCACGCTAACATTTCCCATAATTATTAATTTGGTTAATAACCTACAGTTCATTGAGTCGCGATCGCAACTCCTCTAATTCGCGATCGTACTCGGACTGGCTTCTGGGGGCTTGACTTTTCAGTTGCGTTTTTATCAGGGTGAGTTCCTCCTCTACGGAAGTCTCTGTTCCTGATTCTAAAGCTTGAAATTGGTTTTCTACAGGATCTTTTCCCCATTCGGTACTCAGTTGAGCTTGGGCTTCGAGTTCTTGTACTTTATTTTCCATCCGCTCTAAAGCCGCTGATGTACCTCTAGGATTCAATTGATTCATCACTTGATGCAACTGTTCGGAAGTTTTAGCCGCACGGGCGCGGGCAATATAAAGTTCTTTCTTCGCTTTAGCCTCCGCTATTTTGCCTTCTAGGGTGCGTAAATCATTCCTCATACGATCCACCACATCCCCTTGTTGTTGCAGGTGTTCCTGGAACAGTCGCGCTGTTTCTAGATAAGGTTTGCGTCGGGTTAGAGCTTCTCTGGCTAGAGTTTCATCCCCTTTTTCTAGGGAGAGTTGGGCCCGTTTGTGCCAATCTTCGGCACTTACCGTAGCTTGATGATATTGTCGCTCTGTACGTTTTTGCACGGCGATCGCCTGAGCTACCGATTGTCGCAGACGCACCATATCATCTTGCAATTCTAAGATAGCAGTCTCTAGGAGCTTTTCCGGGTCTTGCCGTTGAACGATCCAGTCATTCACCTGGGCACGAACGGCACGAAATAGGCGATCGACAACACTCATAATCCCATCCCCATTTACTCATCATCATAAATTTTGGCAGAAATTCCCTCAATTTTCAGTTCCTCCACGAACGTTTCTGCCATCTCTCGATGATAAAATGACCCCAAATACACATAAATCCCATCCGCAAAATTGCGCAAATAAGCGTTGGGAACCAAGGCTTGAATTTTCGCCATCGTACTTCCATCCTCATAATGAGCCACGACAGAATAGGATTGACCATTCTCGGACTCCGGCAAAGTCGCCACCGGTTCCGGCATCCATTCCTGTTCTGGAGGCATATCTACTGGGATAGGAACAGATCCCGTAAAACCCTGAAGATAATTTTGAGGAGGGATAGGTTCAGGTACCGGTTCAGCAAATGACGGAACCTCTGGAGGCATGATAGGTGCTGCTGCTTGCAACTGGGGCAACTCGTGAGGATTGGGGGGAGCAGTCACCCCAGGCACAACTGGAGGAGCAGGAGGTAAAGGGGCTGAAGGTTCAACTGCTTGTCCAGGTGTCACTTGAGGCGTTGGCGGTTGAGGCAATTCTGATTCTGGTTCCGGTGCAGCGGAAAGAATCGGCAAGCTCAACACCCGCAAATTCAGCCCTGATGAGCGGTTAGACTCCGAGGCAGTGGGCGGCTCTACTGGAGCTTTCGCGACTACAGGCGAAGCCACCGGAATCGGGGAAACCACTGGAGAGGGTTGGGGAGATTGCTTGGGTTCCAGAACACTCAAACTCTCCAGGGTTAACTGGCCAAATTCTGAAGTTGGGCGAGGGGAAGAGTGGGAAACGTTAGAAGAATTAGCTGGAGTTGTCGCAGGTTCTGGAGCAGATTCAGGAACGGTGGGATTAGGCTGCCGGAAGGGACTATTGGGAAACAAGTAGCGCATCAGAGAAGGATTAAGAAAAATCACCCCAAATGTAATGCACAGCAGAATCAAGAGCAGTGTGGAACCGATCCCCAGAGGAGTAAGCCAGGGATTAAATGCTGGGGTAGGGATAGAGCTTTCGTCTTCCTCTTCTTCCTCGGCTAAACTTCTGAGCAATTCTTCTGAAGATTCCAAATAATCCTCTGGGGGACTGTCGGCTTCAAACCCTGTATCCGGTTCAGCCAGGTTTTGATGGGCAAAAGAGGTGGATAGGGCAGCCCCTGAATCAGTATCCGCCGAGGGAGATAGAGAGGCTGGAAGTTCTGGAGCAGTTTCTAGCGTCTCTGGAGAGGGGGGGCGCTTCGGTTGGGAGCGCTCTGGAGGCGGCGGTGAGACTAACTCTAAGGTTTTTCCGCCATGTCCTTGCGCTGTTGCCGTTAACGCATAGCTTTTCAGAGGTGGAGTATATCCTTGGCGATATCGCCGATATCGGGTTAGTTCTTCCTCTAGGCTGACATTGAGACTCGTGAGAGCCGCTTGCAGCGGTAGGGAGATGGCATAGGTCTGGTGGGGTTGGGGTGCTGGTTTTGCAGGAAAACGGTTACTCATCGCCAAGGTCTTGCCGTAGTGATTCGGTGAATCTGCTTATTTGAGGGTTGATTGTATCTTATTTTGATGCGTAATGATAGGGAGACCCTAGAATTTTATTCACAAACATTTAAATTCGAGCTATGTTTCTCGGGATTTTTGGTAATACTGACTACGTTTTGGCGATCGCTCTAACGGCAAACCAAGAGCAAGGAATCCGTCCTTCATCCGTATTTTTATTACCCGGATTATAACGGAGGCGATCCAGATTAAGCATCAGCGCACTTGGGGCAGTCTTGTTGATCCCCAATCGTTTATCCCGGAAATAACCCCTTATTCCTGAAAGAGATGATAGTGGAAACGGAGAATTCATGTCCAAATTTAAAGCAAACATAAAAAAAGTATAAAGCTATTTTCAATTTCTCTAAAAGATAACTGAAAATAGAATAGAAGCCGATATCCGCCCCCTATTGAGGATCTGCCATGAACAATTCCAATTGTCAAACCTCCGCTTGTCGGTATTGCCGCCACTTTACTCCTGAAGGTCGGCGAGGGGGCAACTGCCAACAACTCAATGTTCCTGTGCGCGGTGGATGGAAAGCTTGTCCCTTAGCTATTCCAGCTTTTGCCCCGTCTTGGGAAGGTTTAGGACTTTGGCAGTATGAACCCTTAACCGCGATTGAAACCCAGTCTAATTCTTTAGAAACTGTTGCCCTCAAAGAGTCACGCCCCAACTTGAGTGTAGTTGAGGATGATTTAGATCAAGACCTTGCCTTAGCTTAAGCACACAATCGATCAGATCAACCGTGTTTTAAGATCAAAAATTTAAGAAACGATATACCAATTATCGATTTAAGCCGGAAGCCGGGTTTCTTGAAGAAATCCGGCTTCTCAATTAAAAACCACCCACATCCCCCTAGGGGCGGGTGATGTTTCTGTGACTAAATTTGATGGGTTTTGGGGACAGGGAGAGCAACCGGTTTGGACTCCAGAGAGCTGCTAGTCAGGAGTAAGCCCTTTGATTAAGCCAAGAGTGTGCCAGAAATCATCGCAGCTAAGAGGACAAAGCCAATCATCACGTTTTGACCAAAAATTTGACTGTAGAGGGTGGGGGAAACTTCTGGTTGCAGGAGATCGTAAACCTGTTTCGCCCAGAAGATAATGGCGAGGCTCCATCCCAACCAAAATGTCCAGTTTAATGCCATAAATTGGCTTTCTAAGGCTAATAAAACAGCAGTTCCGGTAAAAAAGATGCCTACAGCGATGGGAGTCTTATCGCCGAAAAACAGGGCACTGGAGTTGACACCGATCCGTTCGTCATCTTGGCGATCGGGGAGGGCGTAGACTGTATCAAATGCTAGAGTCCAGAGGATTACTGCGCTCCAGAGGACCCAAGTTGCCGGTTCGAGGTTAGCAGTAACGGCGCTCCAGCTAATCAGTACGGCAAATCCCCAGGCAATGGAGAGGACAAGTTGGGGAACAGGAAATACGCGTTTAGCGGTGGGATAAAAGACAATGACGGGAACAGCAGCGACGCACAGAAGAAAGCTAAATCGGTTGAGATAGAGGGCTAAGACAGCAGCGCACAGCAGAGCTAAAATGGCGATCGCCACTCCAACCTGAATGGAGAGGGCGCGAGAAGCGAGGGGACGGCTACGAGTCCGTTCTACTTCTGGATCAATATTGCGATCCCATAGGTCATTAATCACACAACCCGCAGCACTGGTAACGAATGTGCCAACAATGATGACCCCCACTAGGGGAAGGGGCGGAGTTCCCCGTGCTGCCAGAAATACCGCCCATAACGCTGGAACCATCAAAATAAACCGACCGGCAGGTTTATTCCAGCGCAAGAGTTTAATAATACTCAGCCAGGTGGGATCGGTTTGAGGTGTCGATGGGCTAGTCATGGGGAAATAGGGAATAGGGGATAGGGAATGGGGCATAGACAATGGGCTATTTCCGCGTCACCGTGTCCTCCCCATCCAGAAAACATCACTCAGTCTGGGCGACTGACCGAATACTGCTAATTTTAAGTAAATCACTTAAGGTGGGACAATAAGTCGTTAAACCTAGAGTCTCTGGACTAACTGGGTTTTGATAGCGAAAATGGCGATAGCGCATACAAAACTGATCCCAAGCTCCCATTTCAATTTTCACCCCAATTAACCGCAAAATACCAATGAGGGTATCAGCTAAAGCAACAGATAGGGGAATCCGAAAATAGATTTTTTTCTGTAAAAACTGGCAAATTTGGGCAATCCCTTCATCGACGCTAAGAACGGGATTTCCTAAAACTAAATGATGGGCAAAGGCAAAACTTTCATTGGGATCGGAGGGAAGGGTACGATCGACCAAATGGGTAATGACTTGGGCAATATCATAAGCATGAAGAAAATGAAAACTACCATCGGCGCTAAAAAAACGAGCCAAGTTAATCCATTTGGGAATTTCTGATAATCCAGAGGATAGATGGGAATAGGGTTTATTCTCATCTCCCCCAAATACTAAGGTAGGAAAAACAATGGAAATGGGAGGGGCGCTGGTTAGTTTGCTCAGTTGCTGATAACAATCGTACTTAGAGCGAATATAATCGGTTCCCAACTGTCCTGCTTGGGGTAAAAGCTGATTATCTTGACCCAAAATGCTGGCAGTAGAAAAGTAGATGACTTGGTTACAAACATTCGGATCTAAGGCTTTGATCAATTGAATAGTTTTAACCACATTAATATCAAACACTTCTCTAGGGCCACCCCAAGCAGTAGCGGCTAAAATTGCCCCATCGACCGTACTTAACAGATCGTTATATTGGCCAATCTCGCGCAAATCGCCTTCTAATAGGGTAATTCCCGATCGCACTTGATAGTCGAATTGTAATTTTTCTGGTTTCCTCACCAGCAAAAACAATTCATGACCGGTCTTTTGAATCAGTGACTCAGCGATATAGTGGCCGATACAACCGCTTGCACCGGTCATGAAAATCCGTTTTTTTTTCGGGGTTGATGGGGTTAGGGTCATAATCAATTAACAGGTAGCCAGATCCAGTTGTTTCGCTGTTTCAAAGAAAAATTGGGCATTTTCTTCAGGAGTTCCTGGTAAAATCCCATGACCGAGGTTGAGGATATGACGCTTGTTGCCAGCTTTGCGAACCGTGTCTAACACGCGATCGCGGATAAAGTCTTTAGAGCCAAAGAGCGCACCTGGATCGACATTGCCTTGTACCCCCATGGTTTCTGGTAAGCGAGACCGAGCATCCCTCATATCCACGGTCCAATCTACACTAATGATATCGACTCCCGATTTAGGCATCAAATCAAAAACACCGGCGCTACCACTAATATATAGGATCAGGGGCGTGTTGGGATATTCAGCCTTCACTTGCTCAACCACCCGTTGTTGATAGGGTAGGGCTAAAGCTTCATAGTCAATGGGACTGAGATTACCCGCCCAAGAGTCAAATAATTGTACGACTTGAGCGCCATTTTTAATTTGGTATTTGACATAAGTCGCGATCGAATCAGCCACCTTACCCAACAGTTGGTGTAACATCTCTGGCTCACTAAAAGCCATTTGCTTAATGTTGCTATAGGTTTTTGAGGTTTTGCCTTCAATCATATAAGCGGCTAACGTCCAAGGAGAACCCACAAAGCCCAACACAGCCGCCTTATTCCCCACTTCTGTCCGTAGCTCTCGCAACACTTGACCCACAAAGGGCAATGATTCTTCTGGGTTTAATGAAGTTACTGCTTCTATCTGTTGTAAAGAGCGCATCGGGGGGTCAATGACTGGCCCTTTACTCTCGACAATATCAAAAGGAATTCCCATTCCCGGTAGGGGCGTGAGAATATCGGAAAACAGAATCACCCCATCCGGTTGAAAGGCCCGATAGGGTTGCAGAGAAATTTCTAGGGATAATTCGGGATTTTCGGAGCGTTCCCGAAAGCTCGGATACTTATCTCGCAGGTCGCGGTATACTTTCATGTAACGTCCTGCCTGCCGCATCATCCAAACGGGGGGGCGTGAGAGAACTTCGCCACGGGTAGCGCGTAATAGATAGGGTATCTCAGTTGATTTGGGAGATATCTCAGTTGATTCGGTCATGCTTTAAGGGTTTTTATTCCAAGGGCTGGAGATGAGTGCAAAAATTGAGGATAGGGAAGCCTGTTAACTCGTTTCGTTGCTTCTTTGGGCTAAGAGTTGGGGACAAGCCGGTTAACTTCACCAATCCAGACAACCGGCTATAATGTTCCGGATTGCCTTACCTATCATCTCATAAGATGCGATCGCTTGAATCGTCTCCTGTAGCTCTAAAATAGAATTTTGGCTTTTTTCCCAATACTGATGCTCAACTTGTGGAGATAGTACGAGAGTTTTAATGAATATTACGGAATTTTTACAACAGACTGCGGGGAAATGGTTTTCCCAGCGCACTGCCCATCCGGTCGAATCCAGTCAAACCCAGACCGGCAAATCTACCCTCTATGTCGATTTTCTAGCCAGCGATGACCCCAAAGTAAAGGCACTTAGCGATCGCCATGGCCTAAAAAACGTCTTAGGAGGCACTCTTGTAACCTGGGAAGCCACCATTGATCCCTCTGCCCAATCCTACAAGGGAGAGCGTCTATTGGTTTGGGTGGGCGATAGTGATGTTCAAACCCCCCAGAGGGGCAAATTTTTCTCCTCCCTTGACGGTTCTCCTCCGGGTTCTTTTATTCTAGATGAAGACGAAATTCTAACCTTAAGAATAGAATCCCAAGGGCAAGTTTCCGAAGACCGTATCTGGTTTGCTTCCCCCAACTTTCGCCTCCGAACCAGTCTTACCCAAGTCTCTGGTGAAACTGTTTTTGCCTCTCTATGTACTGAAATTCGATTGGGGAATGGGTAATAATTAAAAATTAAAAATTAATAATTGTTGATTATTAATTTTTAATTTTATAATCCTCATGTACTTCATCTAATGGGCCAATTTATGGGTTCACTCCTAACTGCCATTTACCCAGGAAGCTTCGACCCAATCACCCTAGGACATCTCGATATCATTGAACGGGGTTGTAATCTATTCCACGAGGTGATTGTGGTTGTCATGGTTAACCCCAACAAAAATCCCCTCTTTTCAGTGACTAAGCGGATTAGTCAGATCCAAAAAGCCACCGAACATTTAACCAATATCAAAGTTGACAGTTTTGATGGTCTAACCGTAAACTATGCTAAAATGCAGCAGGCCCAAGTGTTGCTGAGGGGTCTGAGAGTGGTATCAGACTTTGAAAAAGAACTCCAAATGGCCCACACCAACAAAACCCTCCTAGAGGAAATAGAAACGGTGTTTCTGGCAACGTCTACAGAATATGGCTTTCTGAGTAGCAGTCTGGTTAAAGAAATCGCTAAATTTGGCGCTTCCATCAATCACCTAGTTCCCCATCACGTTGCCCTCGATATCTATAAATGCTACAACAAGACCCCTCCCCCATAAACTCAGAACGTGAACCCCACGAACCCCCCCAGGCCGAATCCTCCGCCAATGGAACCAGTGGACTCAATACTAAACCAGAAGTTGATATTCAAGAAGAATTAGAGCGACTCAAAGAAATGATTTTGATGAGTACTCGTATTCCTTGGACACGCTATACGTTTGTGGATGAAGACCAGTTATTAGATCAAATTGAGTTAATTCAGTTCCATTTACCCAAAGTCTTTGAGCAATCAGTGACCTTGGTGAGTAATCGAGATGAAATTATGCTCAAAGCGAAACGGTATTCTCAGGATCTCATTAGTGCCGCAGAACAACAGGCTAGTGAGATTTTAGACGAAATGAGCTTAGTCCAGCAAGCGGAACAGGAAGCTCAAGCGATTTGGCAACAAACGCTACAGGAGTGCCAAAAGACGAAGGAAAATTTAGTTTTGGAATTACAGGAGCTAGAAAAACAGTCCACGCAAGATTTAGAACTCCAGCGTCAGAAACTTCTGGAAGAGTGTGAGATGATTCAAAAAGGAGCTGATGATTATGCAGATCAGGTATTGCAGGATCTTGAAAGTCGTCTAGGCGAGATGTTGCGGGTGGTTCGTAACGGTCGCGAGCAACTTCAGTGAATTCACTTAACTGAGAAGATCGAGTAATCTTATGGCCGAGAAATTTCGTCGCCAATTGCGCCAAGAGGCTGAAATTTGGAAATCTGAAGGGTTGATTTCTGATCAAATTTATACTCAATTATCCGATCGCTATCAGTTCGATCGCCTGGAAGCAGCCGCCAGTAACCGATTTATTGCTGTATTGGTGGGATTAGGAGCAGTATTGTTGGGATTGGGAGCGATCGCATTTGTGGCAGCCAATTGGCAAGGATGGCCGCGATCGCTCAAAATAGGCATATTACTATCGAGTTTAATCCTCACTCATGGTATTGGATTTTACTTATGGCGATTTACCTCCGATCGATGGCAACATCGATTTGGCCAAGGTTTATTGCTCTTGGGCACTCTTCTCCTGGGTGCGAACTTGGGATTGATGTCCCAAATGTTTCACTTAGATGTCCCCATTTATCAACTCTATCTGATTTGGGGATTGGGGGTAACCAGTTTAGCTATTAGCTTGCGAATGACTCTCTTAGGGTTTGTTTCCCTTGTGTTAATGGCTCTTGCCTATGGATCGAGTCTAGATGATTGGTTGTCTATCGGGAGATTACCAGGAATTGCCAGAATTTTGCAACATGCACCCTTAATTACGGGGGTAGTCGGAATTATTTTAGCTCGTTGGTGGAATTCACGGGTCATTTTCGCCTTAATGATGATAGCGTTTATTCCTACCGTATGGATACAGCTTGCGGCGATCGGCGTATGGAGCGTTCCCACCGTAGTTAAACTGACATTAGGGTTAACATTGCCACCCGCATTTTTGTGGAGTTACAACGATCGCGCGATCGCCTTGGGCAACTTCGATTGCCAACTGTTTCAGCCCCTTGCTCGTAGATTAGCTCTATTGCTGATTGCTCTACAGTTATACCTCTTTTCCTTCCATGGATGGTGGAATAGCTGGGGTGGTTGGGGTAATATTGACGACACCCTAGGGGGATGGGAATTAAGTCTCGATATTTTTGCCTTAGTAGGGTTAACGGTATGGCAGTGGTTTCAACTGGCTAAATCTCGGCGATCCGGCGATCTCCGGCGTTTCGATAGTTCTAGCTTTCTAGTCATCAATCTTTTAACCATAACTAGCGCTCTGTTCCTCTGGCACAGTCTAATCTATCCATTACCCATTTTCGCCCCCTTAATCATCAATATCGAGATCTTTCTCTTAGCCGTGAACTTAATTCGTATCGGATTAAAACAAGGAACTCGCTTAAGATTTTGGAGTGGGTTAATATTATTGACCAGTCAAATTATTAGCCGCATGTTAGAATATGAGACAGGATTATTATTAAAATCTATTGTCTTCATTCTCTGCGGCTTAGGTGTCATGGCAGCCGGATTCTGGTTTGAAAAAAAAAATTAAGAATAGTCGATCTTACCGGAGTAGGGTGGGCAGGAAAAGAAATATTCCCTATTCCCTATTCCCTACTCTCTATTCCCTAACTTCTACAAATGATCAAAACTCAAACATTGGCTTGGAAATGTTCTGCTCGCCTGGCAACCCTACTCTTGACGACCAGCTTAGGTCTTCTAGGCTGTACCTCTGTTTCCTCTGAGGTGACTGAAAACTCGACTCGCTCTTCTTCAGTTCCTGAAATCGAATCCTCGAATGGGGGAAAAGCCAACCCTACAGACTTGGCTCCCTCACAAACCTCTGCTACTCACGCACTAGGCCCAGCGAGTATCCTCGCATTAAATGAGCAATGGAAGGCTGAAACTGGTCTGCGCTATGGAGAAGTACGGAGACGATTAATGGCACAGGGATGGATTCCGCATACTATAGAAACGACCGGCCCCGTGCGCCACTACAATCCTGGGGGGTTGTTACAAAAAATGTATGACTTAGGGTATGAGGAAGTTGTTGATTGTGCGGGTACAGGTTTGGCCCCCTGTCGGTTTGAGTTTGTCTATCAAGATCGGGCTTTAGATAATGGTCCAGTGTTGGCTGTCATTGCCACAGTAGCGAGTGGGCCGAATCCCGATCCCTATTTCGCGGGTATGAATCCCGATGCTTACGGTGTTAATACAGAGTATCAAAATCGCTCTTTAGATGCTGCTTTATTTGCAGAAATTCAACAGGATAAACAATTCTGTGGTGCGATAGGTACTTGCCCAGACTTATTTTCACCCTCTGAGTTATATCAAGCTTACTCTGAGTTGTATCAAACTCAATCACAATATGCATTTCAAGATGTGGTGATTCTGGCTCGTGCTTATCTGGAGGGGGGAAATCGAGCAGTTGTTTTTCCTCGTAGACCGGTTTCTCGGGCACAAGCTCTAGAGTATGCTAGGATTCTCGATACTGAAAACACCATTGATTTGAGCGATCGCAATCGGGAACTCTACAACTATGACCGGCCAATTGAAAGTTATGCTGCCCCAGGAGAAGGCCCTCGTAATTTAATTACACTCGTATTAACAGCAGATGGACAAGTTTCTGAAATCAGTTTTGTTAAACCTGGATCGCTTTAAGAGCAGCTCAAGATTTTGGAGCGGATGAGCGAGTTTGAAAAATCACTTAAGAACACTGCATAATCAATAGGTTTATGTCTAACTCTATTCCCCCATCTGTCCTTTCTCAACCTCTACCAACTTCCCTAAAACGCTCTCAGATTCCCTGGTGGCGCTTAATTGTTCCCTTGGCTATTCAGGTAGGCTTAGTCGTAGCCATTCCGGGTCAAGCGTTCTATACTAGAATCACAGGCAAAACCGTAATTTTACAAACCCAACCGGTTGACCCCTACGATTGGTTACGGGGCTATTCCCAAACCTTGAGTTATGATATTTCTCGCTGGGAAACCTTGCAGAATCTTCCTGGATGGGATCAATTGTCGAGTAAGCCAAACCAGTTCAGTCGAGAGTTTTATCTGATTTTGGAACAACCGCAAGGACAACAACAGGGAGAACTGCCACAACCTTGGAGTGCGATCGCCGTTAGTCCTCGTTTACCGCAAAACTTACCCTCTAATCAAATTGCCTTACGGGGACGAGTGAATCAAGGACAATTGGTTTATGGGTTAGAAACCTATTATATGCCAGAAGATCAACGGCAGAAAATTAATGAGGAAATCAACTTATCGCAACAACAAGAACGTCAACCCTTTGTTGTAGAAATTAAAGTTGACGATCGAGGGCGATCGGTTCTGATTCAACTCTGCATTAATGACCAATGTTATCAGTTTTAAAAATCAGGAATCATCCCGATCGATTGCAATAGGCAATTGAGCGATCGCCAAGGGTTGAACTGCTATAACCCAGAACACAACACAAACCGCTATACCAATAAAACGCCCGATTTTCATGAATTCATTGATCGGTGATAGGGCATTCAAATTGAGCGTTGGGATTGCCAGTACTGATATAGCCTGTAATAATTCGACCCGCACCACAGTATAGTTGATGATAATATCGACTCAAGGAATCTCCTTCAGGGGATAAAGTGTCTATACCAATGCCATTGCGACCGTTATCTTTTCCAGAGCTATGGATATAGTTCCGATCGCCTAAATATAACGCGACATGGGTAACCCGTTGTTTAGAAGAGAAAAATAGTAGATCTCCGGGTTCGGCTTCTTCAATAGCAATGGGTTGAGTAAAATTATGTTGTTGATAGGCATCTCTGGGTATCCAGATCCCGACCGAGGCGAAAGCAGCTTGCATTAATCCAGAACAATCATAATTAGGGGGAACTGTTCCTCCCCACAGATAGTGATGGGGTTGATTCATGGCGTATTGGGTGTAGGCAATGATGCGATCGATCCTTGTTTCAATTTCAGCACGGGAGACAGGACGTGGTTGATAGGGTGCTAAGGCAAAGTCGATTTTGTCTAAGTCGTTTAAGGATAACCAGCAGGGATAATCGTCTTCAGATAAGAGGATGGGAACGGCATTATTTTGGGGAGATCCAATGAGGTGAAATTGCCGATCGCCAGCCGCCTGGGTTGCTAACTCTTCCGTTGCACAGGAATTATATAAATCTACAGTGCCACAAAATTGATAAGCTTGGGTCGTGGTCAGTTTTTCAAGAGCGATCATAAGGGTTACTTGTTAAGGGTTAATCAAATTGGCAAAACCAGGCCGTTAAAGCGATCGCCAACGCATCAGCCGCATCATCTGGTTTAGGCATCTCTTCTAGAGCTAACTCTAGCATCACCGATTCTTGGACTTCCTCCTTATCAGCCTTGCCATATCCGGTCAGAGTTTGCTTGACTTGGGCAGGCGTATATTCAACCATAGGAATCTGGTGTTGAGCTAAAACCAGGAGCAGCACCCCTCGCGCTTGAGCCACCAGAATCGTATTACCCATACGATAGAAAAACAATTTTTCGATCGCCGCTAGATCCGGTTTCCACTGGGTGACAATCGCTTGCAGGTCATCATAAAGGGTACAGAGGCGATCTCCCACAGCTTGGGAACTCGGAGTGGTAATTACCCCAAAATCCAAGGGATTCAAGCGCTCCTCTTGGGTATCCTCGCATTGCTCGCAGTCCAGAATACCAAACCCCAAACGGGCTAATCCTGGATCTAACCCTAAAATCCGTTTTTGAATCATAATTGTGACTCTCTCTCCCATCAAGCTTAAATTAGGTATTACTGGATGGATTTACTCTTACCTGTTCTACTGGCCTTCTACGTCGCCTGCAATTTGGGCGCGAATGATGTAGCCAATTCCATGGGAACATCTGTCGGATCGAAGGCCATTACCCTCACCCAAGCGGTCTTGATTGCAGGCATCTTAGAATTTACCGGAGCGGTTTGGTTTGGCTCTCGAGTCTCCGAAACCTTAGCCACCGACTTGATTCATCTAGAAGAATTTGCCCCCGATCTGCAACTTCTTTTTCTGGGGATGGTTTCTGTACTGCTCACCTGCGGACTGTGGTTACAAATTGCTACGAGCTTTGGATTACCTGTGGCTTCTTCCCATGCCATTGTCGGAGCGATCGCCGGGTTTAGCGGGGTGGCGATCGGCCCAGAAGCCATGGATTGGTCTACCCTGGGGCGCATTTCCCTCGTTTGGGTCATTACCCCAGTGGTCAGTGGTAGCCTGGCCATGGTCTTTTACCATCGCCTCAAAGCCTGGATTTTAGACCATCCTCAATCCCAACTCAGGCTGCAAGAATGGATTCCCTGGATCTGTACGGGTTTATTCAGTATTTTTGGGGCAATTGTCTTGCCAACCCTATTTGCCAATTGTTCCATTCCCCATCTTCCCAATCATACTGCCATGATTGGCACAGCCGCCTTGGGCACTCTCGGTCTGACAGCCCTCAGTTGGCATCAGTTTAGCTCAGAAAAACCCCTAGAAGGACTCTTTGCCCAATTTCAAGTCATTAGCGCCTGTTTTGTCGCCTTTGCCCATGGCTCCAACGATGTGGGCAATGCGATCGCCCCCTTAGCCGTGATTAGCCAAATTAGACAGGGGGATATGCTGATAGCGGGAAACTTTCAAGTCCCCCTTTGGAGTTTAATCGTTGGAGCGATCGGCATTGTTTTCGGATTAGCCATTTGGGGTAAAAACGTAATTTCTACCGTCGGCGAAAACATTACCCCCCTCAAACCCAGTGGTGGGTTTTGCGCCGAAGTGGCTACGGCTACCACCATTTTACTCGCCTCCCGGTTTGGGTTTCCCGTCTCCACCTCCCATGCTCTCGTGGGTGCTGTCGTTGGCATTGGTATAATACAGCGATCGCCTTCTTCCCCCCTCAAATTCAAGACCCTCAGAGAAATTGGCCTAGTTTGGGCAATCACCCTTCCCCTGACTGCTAGTATAAGTGCTACTATCTTGGCAATAGTTCGCCTGTTTTGGGCATAAACACGGCACAGATCAACTCGCTCTGTGGGTTAAAAGCGCCTGGGTGCAGTGACGGCTATCCTCCTTGCTGGTTCTTCATTAAGATTGTTAAATTCCTAGCAAAAATCCTCCGTTCTCTCCCTTGGATCGCTATGCTTAAAGCAACAAAGGCCTTATTACTTCTGGAAAGGGCTTTCGCCCCCTACCCGTCGTCTTTCAAGTGAACATCAAATGGACAACACGGACTTAGACAACTCTAAGGCAAGAAGCGCCGAAGAGACTTTAAGGAAAGTTAATCAAGACCTGGAAAGGCTACAAGAGGAACTGGCCCATCAATTGAATCAAGATGGCCAGACCCTCGGTGACAAAGGAGCTAGACTTCTCGAGGAAATCAGAACGCTAGAGGGTTTGGCCCATCGGTTGCGATCGCAAATTGAAAAACCACAACCCACAGTACATCCGATATCTACTTCGGCTACTCGGGAAGAACCGGTTAATCAGCCCCCAACCGCACCTCCAAGCCCCAAGCCGAAGCCCAAAGAAGGTCAAGTGGTCACTGGTTTACTCTTAGCCTTCTTATCCGCTTGTGTCCTTTCTTTATTCAACGTCACCCTGAAAATCTTATTAAAACTTTCCCCTGAACCCCGACTGGTTTTGGATATGTTTCCTGTCGATGGGTTGATTACTCCAGGGTTAGGTAATTCTTTGCTGATTCTGTTTTTGCGGATGATCGTGGTGATGTTGGTCTTTCCGATCTTGGCTACATTTCTCTATCCTTCCGTTTGGTCAGATCTGAAGCGCTTCATCGAGTCCAATGATTATGACCACATGATCAAGGTGGTTGGCAGTGGGTTCTTCCTGTTTTTGTCCCAAGTCTGTATTTATATCGCCATTGGTAATATTCCTACAGGAATTGCGATCACGATTTTCTTTATCTATCCGATTGTAACCGTGTTTGCTTCTTGGGCCCTATTTGGCGATCGCCCCAACCTGGCTCGCATTATTGCCATGGCTGTTATCCTCGCTGGGGGAATCATGGCCCTACCTCAAGGCGGTGTCGAAGGCAATACCCAACTCGGTATCTCGGCGGCGATCGGTGCTGGAGTCACCTTTGCGGGTTACGTGCTATTAGTGGGCATGGGAACTAAGAAATTACACCCAATTCCGTTTTCTCTGGTGTCGTTTGCCGCTATTTTTGTCTTTTCCGGAATTTCCCTGATGTTTCCCTTACCCCCTGAGTTGGGTGTAGTCATTGAACCGAATACTCAAACGGGTCTGTTGATTGGGGGAAGCATTTTGGGACTTCTCACCCTCGGAAGTTACTTGCTCAATAACTTTGCTATTCGCTTTGCTGGCCCTGCTTTAGCCTCTATTGTCGGAGCGAGTGGTCCGGCTCTGACGGCTCTATTTAGCTTATTCTTGATTGCTGAGGCCCTCAAAATGCAGCAATGGGTAGGGTTAGGCTTGGTAACTCTAGGCGTGTTGGGCATGAGTTTAGAACGCATGTTAGCCTCCAAAAAAGCCTAAAATAGAAAAATCCAGGAGAATATACGGATGGGAGAAGCGGTGAATTTTGGCTAGCTCACTCCCACCTCTCCTATCTTATGTGCATAATGATAATTATCAATTGGATCGACGAAAGGTGCAGAGGTCTCCATGAGTCTTGAAAATGACCAAAAACAATGTTTAGAAAAGCTGGTTTGGGCGATCGATCAGTTAGAGGTAAAGGTTGAGCCAAGTAAGCTTTCCGATATTGCTGACCTGATTGTGCAAACCATGACGGGGCCTTGGCGGTATTTCCATACGCCAGAGCATATTTTTGAAGTCGGAGGGAGAGACGATGCGATCGAAGTCCTGGCGGCTTTATTTCACGATGTGGTCTATGTACAAGTTGATAAAAGTGTAAATTTTAACTTAAGCTACTATATTAGTCCCTTTATTAGTCAAGTCGGAGAAGATCTCCTGATCCTAGACCGGGATAAATTGCCCAAAGATGGCATGTTTGAAATGGTCTTGGATTTGTTTAATTTCCAGGCTGGACAAAAACTTTCCCCTATGACGGGACAAAATGAATTCCTCAGCGCCCTAGTTGCTGCTAAAGTGTATGAAGATTTTTTGAGTCCGGGTCTAATCCTGCAAATTATCGCTTGTATTGAAGCCACGATTCCCTTTCGCTCTAAAACACCAGAAGGGTTCAGTAGTAGCGAAGTATTATACAAAAGACTAAGGGCAGTTAACGAAAAATACCAAACTGAACTCACGGAAGAAACCATGCTCGAAACCGTGTATAGTTCGGTACGAATGTCAAATCGTGATGTCGGTAGCTTTGCTTATGAAAGTGCGGCTCGCTTCCTAGATGGAACCTGGAATTTATTGCCAGAAACCAACCATCACCTGAAAAACTCCAATTCCTATACGGTGAGCCAATATCGCACAGCATTACAGAAAATGGAAGGTTTCATGAATTTCTTGAAACCGGAGATTATTTTCCATGAGTTTCGCAATGTCCCTGAATCAACAGAGTATCAGCTTTTGATTGAGCGATCGCAACGGAACATGGATGTCGGTCGTCTCTATTTAGGCACCAAACTGCTCTCCATTGCCTTCCTAGAAGCCCTCTCCTTGCAATTTGGTAAAAACATCCCCATCTCCACCATGATGGGCGAAATGCGTACTGAAGGCAGTGTCGGAGTCGTCTTAGAGGAATTACTTCCCCCAGTCACCAATCCCCATCAACCCGGAAATGGACTAGAAAAAGAGGTTCTTACTCTCCTGGAAAAAGGACGCTTACAAGACTCATCCTACGACCTAAAAAATTCCCCTTTGAGTACCTTTATGGTCAAATCTATGGGATTCGATCAGATTCGAGAACTCACCCTTCAGGCTAAAGCTTTTTTCAAAGGAGAACTGAAAGCCTCTGACTTTTTAGCACTATTCCCCTCCGATGTTCTACAAATTGTGATTGAAAAACTTTTAGAGTTGTTTGAAGCACGGAAAAGCGCCCTCAGAGCAGCACTTCCAGAAACAGAAGTTTTACCCGTGGGCTAAAAGGCAAAAAGTTAGCAATGGAGAGCCGTCACTGAGCGCAGTCGAAGTAACCGCTCTCTCTCATTTTTTAACTGTTCTAGGTGACTCATCATGAACTGGGAAGACGTTTGTACCCATAAACAATTACAAGATTTACCCTTCAAAATTGAATTAAATAAATGGGGACAAATCGTTATGAGTCCAGTTAAAATTAAACACTCTTTTTATCAGGGGAGAATCCAAAGTGAATTAGATACCTCTGAATTAGTGCCAAATTTCCCTCAGAACATTCAACGGTGATTATAGTACTTTGCGCTAGAAAATATAGCTTCTCTCCTGAAGCGATCGCCGAAATCTTGAATCTTCCAGTCGAAACAGTTACCGAAATCCTAGAGAATTTGGATCGCAACGATCGATAATGGCGCTTCGCCTCCCACCCAAAGAAACCGGGTTTCTCCTTATCTTGCAGCTCCACCCCTAGATTGTCGCAGAAACCCGGTTTCTAGCTCCCTAGGGTGCGATCGCTATAATAAGAAGGATATTATAATTATACAATTACTTCATCAAACTATGAATCAGGAAACCGTTATTTCTACTCTGAAAGAGCATCCAGAAACCTTGCATAATTTGGGCGTAAAATCTTTAGAACTTTTTGGCTCTGTTGCTCGGAACGAAGCTAGACCCGATAGCGATCTGGATTTTCTGGTAGAATTTGAAGGGAAAATCACGTTTGATGCTTATATAGATTTAAAGTTTTTTCTAGAAGACCTGTTTACAAGAAAAGTCGATTTAGTGATCAAAGAAGACCTCAAGCCTCAAATCTGTGAAGTCGTGATTACTCAAGCCATCCATGTCGCGTAATCTCAGTTTATATCTGACTTAAACGATGAAGAGACAGATTAAATAGATGTCATTGCGACCGCAGGGAAGCAATCGCTACAATTCGCGAGATGATCGAGATTGCTTCGAGTCTTTGTTCTACAGAGGTGTAGGGAGTCATGGGGTTCCTTCCAAATCAATCAAACCTAAGCGATTTCATTCTATCAACTTGCGATCGCCACCCACCCATTCATGTCGGACGCAGTCCGAAAGAAACCTAGTATCTGGGACAATAGACTCATGCCGAAATCTCCATAACTGGATGAAAACTGATACCCTCTTTTACAAAGTCTTCCAAGATTTTCCCCAATTCTTCTTTGAACTCTGTGGACTTCCCTCAACGAGAGCCAACCTCTACACCTTTACCTCCGTAGAAGTGAAACAACTGGCTTTCCGTCTCGATGGACTGTTCCTTCCCAATAGCAATAACCCCGATCTTCCTTTCTATATCACCGAGGTGCAATTTCAGCCAGATGAAGATCTCTATTACCGCTTATTTAGCGAACTGTTCCTCTATCTGAGACAATATAAACCTCCTCACCCTTGGCAAGTTGTCATCATTTATCCCAACCGGAACACGGAGAGGGTAAATCCCCTACACTTCGCTGACCAACTTTTGCTTCCCCAAGTGCGACGCATCTATCTGAATGAACTGCCTCAACAGTCATTAGGGTTAGGTGTGGTTAAACTGATTATGGAGCAGGAAAGCACCGCTCCAGAAAAAGCTAAGACCCTGATTGCACAAGCAAAATCCCAGTTAACCCAACAACAGGTACAACAGAATCTGATTGATTTGATCGAGACTATAATAGTCTATAAGCTACCCACCAAAAGCCGGGAGGAGATTGAAGTGATGTTAGGACTGAGCGAAATTCGACAAACCAAAGTTTACCAAGAAGCCTTAACTGAAGGACGGGAAGAAGGACGAGAAGAAGGACGAGAAGAGACTCGACAAGAGGTAATTTCCCAGATGGCTCGTTATGGCTTATCTGCTGAAGCGATCGCCGAAATCCTGAATCTTCCCCTGGAAACGGTGACCGAAATCCTAGAGAATTTGGATGGCGATGAGAAATAATGGCGATCGCCCTTCAATTAAAAATTAACAATGATTCGGCGCGATCGCCTCTTCGAGTCATTCATTGTTGGCTCACCAAGCTACGGTTTGTAGATTTTCGACTTCTTGAAAATGAGCATCTCGCGTTACCAAGGTTAAATCGTATTGTAAGGCTAATGAGGCAATCCAAATATCATTTTCAGGTAAAGGGCGACCTTTAAGCCTGAGTTGATGTTTAACTTCACCGTATTGACGAGCAGTTTGCGTATTACACTCAAGAATTGTACTCTTGGCAATTAATACTTCAATTCTCTCTAAATTGGCTTCCCATCGGTTCGATTTTCTCGCACCATAACACAATTCGCCAATAACCATACTGGGAATAAAGCAATCTACTACTTCAGCCAAATGCTGTTTAACCATTGGTTCATCAGCAAAGAGCGCAATGATAATATTTGTATCGAGTAAATATCTACCATTCATTGATATCTATCTGGCTACAGTCTTCCTGAATTGCATCTGCTATAAGTTGTAGATCTTCGACTGGAATCAAACCTGCAACACCCAGTAATGTCTGTCCGGGTGTGCCAGAAATTTCTCTATTTGTCAAGCTGTGGGTGAAGTCAAGAACCCGCCATTGTAAGTGTTCTGGCATTTCTTGCACTTGGGCTATGATTTGGTCAAGGATGGACATTGGCGATTTATCCAGTGGTTTTGAGTCACTTCTGCATCAATTATATTGATCGCCGACTCGCTTATGCCCCCCCCACCCAAAGAAACCGGGTTTCTCCCTCATTTCAGGCGCTTCTCCTCATCTCTGGCAGAAACCCGGTTTCTGGCTACGACGCAGACATCTCTTCGTTGTTCATTGTTCATTGTTCATTGTTCATTGGTTAATTGTTCATTCAAACTCCGGCACTCTTCAACCAGGGGTATCCCTAACTGGGTGGCTAACGCCAGGGCTTGCTGACAATGGCTGCGAGCCAGATCGAGATTGCCCAGCTTTTGATAGAGTACGGCAAAGTTTTGATGAACATGGGCTTGATTGTAAACATCGTTAACGCGGGTGGAAAGGGTTAAGGCAGTTTGCAAGGACTCCTCTGCTTCTGAATAGCGTTCGAGTTGGATTAGGAGTTTACCTAAAGTATCGAGTCCTTTCCCTTCACCAGCAATCTCCCCAATATTCTTGACTATAACTAATGCTTGCTGAAGATAATCTATTCCCTCTTCATATTGTTCTAGGTAATAGCAGAGCAAACCCAGATTGTTTAGAACTCTTCTCTCACCAGAGCGATCGCCAATTTCTTGTTTAATTTCCAGAGACTGCTGGTAGAAGGATAGGGCTGCTTCGTAGTCTCCTTGGGAATGGTAAGCACTGCCTAAGTTGCCCAAAGAAGAGGCAATGCCAGAGCGATCGCCGATTTGTTGTTGGATTTCCAGACACTGCTGGTGGAAGGATATGGCGCTTTCGTAGTCTCCTTGGGAATTGTAAGCCAAGCCTAAGTTGTTGAAAGAAGAGGCAATGCCAGAGCGATCGCCGATTTCTCGTTTAATTTTCAGAGACTGCTGGGTATAGGATAGGGCTCTTTCGTAGTCTCCTTGGTAATAGTAAGTACCGCCTAAGTTCATCAAAGAAGTGGCAATGCCAGAGCGATCGCCGATTTGTTGTTGGATTTCCAGAGACTGCTGGTGGAAGGATAGGGCTCTTTCGTAGTCTCCTTGGTAATAGTAAGTACCGCCTAAGTTCATCAAAGAAGTGGCAATGCCAGAGCGATCGCCGATTTGTTGTTGGATTTCCAGAGACTGCTGGTGGAAGGAAATGGCTCTTTCGTACTCTCCTTGGGAATGGTAAGCATTGCCTAAGCTTGTCAAAGAGGCAGTGTAGCGCCAGTCTTGCTCGTTGGATAAATGGGGCACTAATTGCAGATAGAGTTCAATCCGCAGAGCGTTGTAACCCCGTATATCTAGAAACTCACTAACTGACTTCTTATAATCTCCTGGATTATTACGAATTACATCAAATGCCTGCACATACTCTCCCAACTGGCACAGGTGATAAAACAACTCCACATAATCCTGCACATCCTCAACCGTTGCTGTTTTCCAATCTTCGGGCATTTGACACCGACTGTCATACACCTCCACCGCTCGCTCGTGTGCTTCCCTCACATCCCCAGCGCGATACTGCAAATACTCCCAAATAAACGGCTGAAACTGATAACGCCCTTCTGCTTTCACCAAAACCCCGCGCTCGGCAAGCTTGCGTAACTCCTTCTCCTTCACCTCTGCGCCCACCATTGCCGACACCAGAGCGGCATCAAACCCTTGCCGCAATACCGTTAACCGCAATAACCGCTCTTGCCAAACCGACGACAACAAACTAAAACTGCGATCCAACACCACCAGCAACTGCACGGTTTCCCGGCGATGTCTGCCTCGAATGCGCTCATCTGCCAGCAACTGCCGCACATCTACTACCTGCAACTGCTCCAAGTCTGCCAAGGTTGCCTCGTTTCCCCTCTCCTCCTGCAACATCCCGGCTACCAGACGCAACGTCAACGGATGTCCATTCACCTTTTCCGCATAGGCTTCCAACTCCTCAACCGTTCCCCCAATTCCCAGTGCCTGCAATAACTGCGCTCCTTCCCGTTTCGATAACCCCGACAAGGGTAAAATATTCGGCTCCACCCACACCAAGTCTGGCTCCTGTTGCGTCGTCACCAAAATCTCCGTCTGAGCGCAACAGTCTAACCACCCCTGCAAAAACTCCGTATACTCCCCATCTGCCAACACCGACTCAAAGTTATCCAACACCAATAAATAGTTCTGCTTTTGCAACCGGTTAATCAACAGTTCCAATACCTGAGCATCGGGCGTTTTTTCCACAATCTCCCGATCTATCCCCACCAACTCCTGCAAAACCCGCCGCGCCAAACTCGCAAACTTAGGGCGCTCTCCCAACTCTGCCCAATATTTACCGCTAAACGCCTCATGCTCCCGATACACCTTCGCCACCAGAGAGGATTTCCCCATCCCCGCTATCCCCAAAATAATCCCCAACTTCCGATCCTGATCCTGCAACCATCCGTAAACCGTCGCCAACTCTTTCGCTCTCCCCTGCCAATGGGTAGTCCGAGGCACAGTATCCCCCACAGCCCCCACCCCAGTGGATTTCTGCGGTTTCCCTTCCTGCTGTAAAAATCCAATAATGCGCCCTTCGCTCTCCTGTATCTCTTGGGTGAGGGTAATTCCTAAGCGATTTTGCCCCGCTAAAATTTCCCGTTGTCCTGCCAATACCTGCTCAAACTGCCCCCCTAACCATCCCCGCAAGCGGTTGAGAATCTCCTGAGTTCTGTCAATTTCTCCTAAAATGACCTCTATCCCCACACCCAACTGCGCGGATAACTGCCGAAACCGCGCCTGATTTTCTGCCTCACTTCTGGCTAACTCCTGCTGAAGCTCCCCCAATTTTGCCAATGCTTGGTTCACCTCTTCCCGACTCTCCTGGGGAACCTGCACTTCCTGCAACCCCGCATGAATCGCCCCCAACAGGGAAATCACCAACCCCCCAAAGGCTTTCCCCCCCTCGGAACAATCCGCTTTCAACACTTCCCGCAAGGCAAACGCAAACTTATCCCGCAAGTCTATCGCCAACTGCTTGAGAACATTCTCCCCTAACTGCACATGGGCATATACCCGCAATTCCTCCAACAGCTCCAACCAATCCGCTTCCGTCAACACCTGCACCGGCTCACTGCCCAGAGCCTGGCTAAACCAGCCCAGAACCCGATCTCCCTGAATGGGGTCAAATTTATCATTTTCCATCGCCTTCAGCTCCTGGGCGACGGTTTTCCAGTGTTTCACCGCACATTTAGCTAGGGATACCAGCTCTTGCTTCGAGCTTTTATAGGTTCCGGCTTCTACCCTCGCCTGAATCAGCAGTCCAATCGCCAATCCCACCGCTTTGGCTAAATCATGATTGTCCAGTTGCCCCCGACTATCACGCAACCGCACCGTCAGATTTTCCATGTACTGGGGAATCGCATCATTAGCAATCATCCCCCCAACCACAGCAGCAACGGAGAGTCCTAATGGCGCTAATGCCCCCTGACAGAGGTTACCGCCTAACAATAAATAACGCGGTAGAACCCAGTAACCGAGTACGGCGTTGAGTGAGTAAATCCATGCGATCGCCAACAATACCATCGTTGCTCTTTATTCTATTCCCTATTCTACGTCTCGTAGGAGCGAAACATTTTCCCCCCTACGGTTAGCAGTTATGGCTTACATGGTCGCATTTTCTTTATTGCACTCTCGTGCATTAGAAACCGGAACAGGACTTAAATATACCTGTTCAACCAGGGGGGTATATCCCAACCAACACAGAGAACGAGTAGTAAACTGTTGGGGAGAACCACTGACACCAAAGCGGGTGGGCTTAGGTGCGTAGGCATTCCGCAAACCCAGCAAATCTAGCTCTTGACCTGTTGCTTTGACGACATGAACGGCTGGATTAATCACCTGTACCGATTTGGGTAGTAGTTGACGAATCACCGAATCTAAAAGAGGGTAATGGGTGCAACCATAAACCAGAGTATCAATATTTTGTTGTAGCAGAGGTTGCAAATAGGAGCGGGCAACCTCGTAAGTATAGGGGTCATTGATGCGATTTTGTTCAATGAGGGGTACAAACTCTGGGCATCCCACTTGCCATACCTGAACCGTTGGATCGACTTCAATCATAGCTTGACGATAGGCTTGACTGGCCGCAGTTGCAGGAGTGGCAATTACTCCCACTCGTTTACCAACAGCAACAGCCGCTCTAGCGGCTGGTAAAATTAATCCGAGGATGGGAGTTGAGAACTCATCGCTAATGGCTTCTAGTGCTAAAGCATTACTGGTATTGCAAGCCATGACAACCATTTTCACCTGTTGCTGTTCCATCCAGGTGATAATTTCTCGTACAAATTGAATAATCTCTTCCGGCGATCGCGTACCATAGGGCAAGCGTGCCGTATCGCCAAAATAAATAATCGATTCCTGGGGAAGCTGACGATACAGTTCACTCAGAACCGTTAGTCCGCCTACACCGCTATCAAAAACCCCAATTGGTCGATGATTGATGGTCATGATTTCTCTTTACTCCAAATCACTCACTCACACCATGGGGTTTAGCTGCGCCTCCCCCCACTAATAATTTTGCTGAATATGGCGCAAAATGCCATTCGCGATGCCTTGAGCCATCTGGCGACGGAAAACTGGGTTAGCTAACTTCACCGAATCTTCCCGACCGGTGATAAATCCAGTTTCCACCAAGACCGAAGGCATCGATGTTTTCCTCAGCACATAAAATCTAGCACGACGAACTCCGCGATCGCGAATATTTAAAGTTTGCAGGATCGTATTATGGATATCACGAGCTAAACGCTGACCGGTTTGATAGTAAAACGTTTCTAAGCCATTCACTTCCGGACGGCTCAGACTAATCGCATTTGCATGAATACTCACAAATAATGTCGCATTTGCCCTCTCAGCCGTCGCAACCCTTGGCGCTAAATCAATTTCCCGGTCATCGCGACGGGTCATCACGGTTTGTACCCCATTTTGCTCCAAGATAGCAGCCACTTGATTGGAGATATCCATCACAATCTCTTTTTCCAGGAGTCCATTTCCCACTGCTCCGGGATCGCGGCCACCATGACCGGGGTCAATGGCTACCCGAATGCGAGAATTCCGAGGAGGTCTGGGGTTGGAAGGACGAGGATTAGTTGTTGGAGGAGGTAAAGGTTGGGGACGAGGTGCTGGAGGAGGTAAGGGTTTGGCTGGTGGCGGTACATTAATCGCAATGCCATCTTGAGTCGGTAAAGGTGATGGAGGTTGCGTAGGAGAAGGGCCAACAGAAGCATTAGCCGATACCAATTCCCGATTTGCAGGCCAAGGTTGCTGTGCTTCTTGACCCATCTGACCCCTACTTCCAGAAACCGGAATAATTACTGCTCCAAACTTATTTGTTAACCCTTGCCAATCTGGACTTGCAGGGGTTACATCTAGAGTCACCCGGACAATAGAATCCTGCAATTGGCTCATCTGGATTTGCCTTACCCCTCGACTATTAATTACCAAGGGTCTTTGATGTAAATCGCTTGCTAAGGTCACCCCCTCAAAATCAATAGTAATTTCCTGTTGATTTGAGGTGCGTTTGACCGATTTAACGTTAGGTTTTTCTCCGTTCACCCGTAAATAAAATCCATCACCAGTGACGCGAATCGCTTCGACTACCGATGAGGCGCTGCTCGGGGGAGCGGGTTGAGGAGAAGAGACTGGAGGGGGTGTAATGGGTCGTCTATCCCGTTGAGGATTAGGAATTTGAACGACCCATCGACGAGGGGAAATACCTTGGAATTTAACTTGATTGGGGTCAATGGTATAACCCGGTTTGAGTTCAATGACTAAGCGAGTCGTATTAGAATTGAATTGCCCGGTTCGCACCTGTGCAATCCCAGGAGTATTGACCAATTGTTGACGCAATTGTCTGCCTAACTGAATTCCTGGTAAATCAATCACCAGACGAGTTGGCCCGTAAATGAGTTGCGCTCTCGGTTGGACATTGGTATCGGTAGTAAACTCTAAACGATTGCTTCTGGCATCAAAGCGCCAATTTTGCAAACTGGCTGCATAGACAGGAGATGAAAGCAGCCATAATCCTAAAACACCGGGTAAGAGCCAATGAAGTTTCACGCCATTTCCTCGCTGATGATAGTGATACGCCCTTGCTCATCCGACAATCCCTACATCAGCCTTGGAAGTGAACCCTGATGAGGGCGTGAAACTTTCCGAACTTAGCTCTAGTAGTTTTGCCGGACGTACAGCAAAATTCCATTGGCGATCGCCTGAGCCATTTGACTTCTAAAGGCTGGAGTCCTTAACCGGGGAGCATCCTGTGCCCCAGTCACAAATCCAGTTTCCACTAATACGGAAGGCATCGAAGTTCTACGGAGGACATAAAAGCGAGCGCGTTTTACGCCTCGGTCTCTCATCGGTATGCTCCGGAGGATGGAACCTTGAATCGCTTGGGCTAGGCGAAGGCCTGTGTTGTAGTAGTACGTTTCTACTCCATTGACATCCGGACGGCTCAGACTAATCGCATTGGCATGAATACTAACAAAGAGAGTCGCATTTACCCGTTGGGCGAGATTGACCCGAGGCGCGAGATCGATTTCGACTTCGCGATCGCGGGTTAAAATCACTTGAATCCCATTTTGTTGTAGGATAGCGGCCACTTGGCGAGAGATATCTAAAACCACGTCCGTCTCTCGCAATCCTCCAATCCCCACTGCACCCGGATCGCGGCCGCCGTGACCCGGATCGATCACAATCGTAATCCGAGAATTGGGGGTGCGTCTGGTCGAAGGCAGAGGCCATTGGACACCCGGTGAGGGACGGCTAGGAGCCGGTTGTGGATTAGCCGGTCGCGGGACAGGAATGGGAACAGTAGAAGGGCGAGGATTAGGAGAAGTGGCGATGGGAGGGAGTGTTGAACCACTTGACCCCAAAGATAAAGCAATCACCTGAGAACCCGCTTGATTGATCTGTCCCAAGGTGAACCCAGAACGAGGAGTCATCGAAATCACCACAGTTTGCTCGTCAGCCTGTTGGACATCAAAACGAGAAAAGGGACTATTCCCTCCAACGGGAATCGATGGGACATTTTCCCCTAAGCGAGCGGGAGAGACTCTTAAGGTATAAACCGAAGGGTTGGGCCATTGACCCACAGCATTGACTCTTCCGGTAGCGCGAACCACCAATTGGGAATTGCCTCCAGAAAGTTCGATCGCCTGAATCAATGGTGGTTGAGTTGGATCAAACTGATTAGAATCTGCGGCTGTAATTTGGCGACCCGCAGGCCAAGGTCTGGAACCGGACATATTCGTTCCACTCCCTGCCCTCGGAATGAGAACCATACCTAGGCGATTGGGTAAAGCTTGCCAATCCGCACTTTGGGGATTGACATTGAGGGTAATGCGGGTTCCGGCATTATCTCCCTCCAAGGGGCTGAGAATCAGTTGATTCACCCCTCGACTATTAATATTTAAGCGTCTTGGGTTTAAATTATTGGGTAGTGCAACGCCTTTGAGATCGATTTCAATTTGACGCTGGTCTGAGGAGCGCTCTACCCTGGCAATGTCTGGCTGATTGGTAGTGCGAATAAAAAAACCATCTCCTGTAACTCGAACGGCTTCAATTTGATTGGTGCTGCGGTTCGGGGAGGGCTGTTGAGCAACCGGCCGAGGGTTGGGAGGCGAAGTTAAGGTTGGGGGAGGATTGGGGCGTGTTGGGGTGGTTCCCTCTCGTTGGGGTTGGGGCAATTGTACCGTCCATTGGGAAGCAGAAGACCCCACAAATCTCACTTGACTGGGGTCTAGGGTATACCCTGGAGTCAATTCGATGACGATACGGGTGGTGTTCCGTTCAAATTGCCCGGTTCTAACTTGTTTAATCCCTGGAGTCGATACAAATTGAGAGCGAATTTGATTACCTAAAGTGGTTCCTGGCAAATCAATCACTAAACGGGTGGGATTAAAAATCAGTTGAGCGGTAGGTTGAACCCGCCCATTGGTGGCAAATTCCAGACGATTGTTTCTGGCATCAAACCGCCAATATTGTAAGCTGGCTGCTTGGACTGGAGCTGACCATAGCCAGAGTCCTAAAAGGCTAGGAAATAACCAACGCAGTTTCACAGATGGGCCTTTAGAGTGACTAAATTTCATGACGGTTGATGACGGTTGATTGGGAGGAGTGTGTAAGTAACAGTCCGGTCACGAGTATATTACAAGTGCTGACTGATTCAACAAAAGGGATGGGGGGCAATCCTGGATGAGATCGCGATCGCGATCTAACCAGATGACTGCACCCCCATAATCTTTTATTCAATGCTGATTTTAATGCCAATCGGTGGCGATCGCTTCACTGGGTCGTTTCAGATTCGGCGATCGCTGCGGGTTCTTTGCTTGCTTCCTCACTTGATGCTTCAGAGGTCTCTGATTGTTGAAAAGCAACTCTCAATAAGGGTGGTGCCACAAAAGTAGTCAGGATGACCATCACGATAATAGCTGCATCCAAGGATTCGGGTAGAACACCACTGGCCGATCCAACTCCAGCAAAGACTAATCCCACTTCTCCCCGTGGAATCATACCTACACCAACGGCGATCCGATTTACGGGTTCGCCACCGAATAGGGTAAAGCCACTGACAACTTTACCAACGATCGCCACAACCACTAGAAAACTGGCAATAATCAGGCCTTCCCGGTTACTGGGAACCGCAGGGTTGAGAACAGACAAATCGGTTTCGGCTCCAACAGTGACAAAGAAAATAGGAACGAGCATAAATCCAATCGGTTCGACTAATTCTTCGAGTTCTCGATGTTTTTCCGTTTCTCCCAGAATTAAACCAGCCGTAAAGGCTCCTAAAATGGCTTCGAGTTGAATGACTGCACCGATATAGGCAAAAATAAAGGCGATAATTAATCCACCGATTAATAGAGTCCCTGGGGTAGTGAGTTTATTCAGTAAACCCATAAAGTAGGGCATGACAAGGCGACCCAAGATAATCGAACCAATCAGGAATGCGGCAGCACTGAGCACCAGATAAATAATGCTGGAAACTTCCACTTCTCCTTTTTCAGCTAAAGAAGCGACAATCGCTAGAATAATAATGCCGAGGATATCATCTAATACGGCTGCACCAATGATGATTTGCCCTTCTTTGTCATTCAGATGTTTGATTTCTGCCAATACTTTAGCTGTAATTCCAATACTGGTGGCGGTTAAGGCTGCACCAGCAAAGATGGCAGGAATACTCGGCACATGGAAAAGATAAATCAGTCCCAATGTACCGGCTAAAAACGGGACAACGACTCCCGTGATCGCAACTAATGCCGATTGGACTCCGGCATCAATAAGTTGTTTTAAGTCAGATTCTAAACCGATTTGAAACAGGAGAAAAATAACCCCTAATTCTGATAAAACGGAGATAACCTCACTTTGAGCCAGAAAAACGCCGTTGGCTCCTTCCGGGGTCAAACCGGCTGTTTGTTCGAGCAAAGTAATAATTAGAGATCCCTCCGCACCTGCCCCGCCTTCTGGAAATACCAGCAATTTGAGGACAGAAACCCCAATAACGACCCCTCCCAAGAGTTCTCCAAGGACGGGAGGCAAGTCCAGGCGGGCGCATAATTCACTACCAATTTTACTGGCTAGATAAATAGTAACAAGGCTCAGAAGGACTCCAGCTAAGACGAGGGTAGCGCTGGGGGGCTCGTGGCTTTCAGTTGCTGTCGCTAACAGAGGGGTGAGACTGGTTGGGGTGTGAGAAAACACCCAAGGGAATATTTCAACCATTATATTATTTAACTGATCGATGTCTACTGTACAGGTTCTTTACAAATGTAAAGCAAATCTGAAGAAAAGCGAAAGTAAGAGTTTCACATGATTGTGATTAGAATACGCGATGACTTAAACTGGGCATTTGTTGACGCACCTGTTGTAAACGGTTAGGATTGATTTCGGCGATCGCCACTCCGGGTTCTTCTCCAGCATCGGCGAGAATAATCCCCCAAGGGTCGATAATCATGGCGTGACCGTGAGTTTTACGGCGAGCATAATGGCAGCCAGTTTGGGCCGGTGCGATACAATAACAGGTGTTTTCAATCGCTCTGGCTTGCAATAAAACCTGCCAATGATCTTTTCCGGTATAAGCGGTAAAAGCAGCCGGAATAAACAAAACCTCAGCGCCTTGCTCAGACAAAGAGCGATACAATTCTGGAAAGCGCACATCATAACAGACGGATAATCCTAAGTAACCGAACTCCTCAGACTTGTAGATCGGAGACACTTCAGTTCCTGCTTCCACCGTTAAAGATTCTTGGTAGGTATTCCCATCAGGGACATTAACATCAAACAAGTGGACTTTATAGTACCGGGCTACTTCTTCTCCATTAGCATTAATCAGCAGAGCCGTATTATGAACTTTATCGCTGCTCACCGGGATCGGAAATCCGCCCCCTAGGAGAGTCACTTGGAAGCGTTGGGCCATCGTTTTGAGAAATTTCTCAGTTTGCCTGGCAATAGAGTCCGCTTGGGCAATTTTTTCTGCTTCTATGCCCAAGAAGGGGAAGTTTTCTGGTAGGGCGATCAGTTCTGCCCCTTGACGTTTGGCTAAATCAATGAGGTCTTCCGCTTCAGCAAGGTTTTTCTCCAGATCGGGGACACTGGTCATCTGGATAGCGGCTGCTCGATAGGGTTTCATGGTCTGAACTGGATGTGAGGAATAAACTATCTAGGATACCTGTTAGATGGACATTAGGGGAATAGGGAAAAGGCAATAGACAATGAGGAGAGACTCCAAACACTCCAGATATGGAGATATAGACATCGTAGAGAGAATAAGTTACTTCCAACTCCCAACTCCTAACTCCAGACTGCTGAATTCTTACGGAACAGCAAACAGCTAAGTTGTAGTTACTCGTGCTATTAAGATGCAAGTGCCGATATTGCTTAAGTATTATGACGGATAAATTTAAGATGAATTCAGACTGGCCCCCTCCAGGTTACCCCCTAGACATAGAACTGATTGAAGCTCTATTGTCGAATCAGGAACGAGTTTACCCGTGGAATTACTCGATTTTAGAGGGCGAGGCTTATTTCTCGGAAATCGAGCATTTGATGGAAACGCACACTTCAGAGATGGTGGCTGATTTGGATGAAGGCTGTCGCAAATTTTATCAAAATTTGGATAAAGCATGGGATTCCTTCCAACCCGTAGCCGCTAATTGTTTAAACTCTCAATTGCAAGGGAAATTTAGCCCAATAGTTCCCCAGTCTGTACTGGAAATGATTGCGGCTAAGGCAGAGGAATTAACTACGTCTTCAGCATCCATGGCCGATCAGTTAATTCACTGTGTCCAAGATAGCTTGTCCCAGTGGGATATTGAAGATCTATTGGTCTTAGCTCGTCCCTTTGCCTATGCTATGCGGGGAGGAGAAGAAAAAACGGCTTTAGACCAGGTGGTGCAAAAAGCAAGTACCCTAGATTGGGAATCCTGTTCAGAGTTGGACAGAGCAAGATTAACTTTAGCTGTGGCTCGTTATGCGATCGCCTATCGAGATCGACCGATAGATCCAGTTTAGGTTAGGGGATCTATCCTTTAATTCGGGTAGCAAAATTTTGCGATCGCGTGGGAGAAAGGGCACGAGCTTTCAAAATAGCGGCAGCTAAAAAAGCGTAAGATAATACACCAATGGCGGCTAAACAGATCAACCCTGCGAATAGAGACACTTGGGAGGCGACAAAAGTTCCCGTTGTATTCCAAAGTCCATGTAATAAGGCAGCACTCCCATAGCCAATAGCTAGGATCTGCCATCGTTGCTTGGGTTTCAGGATACTCAGACCGATAAAGTAGCCTAAATAGCCGCTATAGGCCAAATGTCCAGACACCGATCCCAGAATTCGAGGAATTAATAATTGTAGTCCAGCGAGTTGTCCCATATCGCCTCCAGAAATGGCGGCAATACTTTGAATTTGGGAGGGAACATACAAGCCTAGGGTTTCAATTAAGGTGAAACCAACGGCAGAAGCAGTACCAATTAAGATGCCATCAAGAGGTTCTCGTACTCCCCAGGTTTGGTGAGTAGAGACAAAGCGGAATTTACCCCAAAAGAGAACTAGGAAGATGGGAAGAGCTTTGATCAACTCTTCTAACAGCCCTGTCCCTAGGGTTTGACGGGCTAATGTTGGTAAAAATTGGTCTCCAGTTGCCCATCCTGCCAGGCCTTGGTAGAAGAAGGGAGCAAGGAGTTGCACTAGAGGAATGGCGAGTAGGAGTGTCCAGAGGGCCGATCCGAGGAGCAGCCACCAGGGTTTATGTTTACCGCAGAGTTGATAAATATAGGTATAGGCGATCGCCGCTAAATAGGCTCCTAAAACCAGATTAAACAGTTCTGGAATTCTGAGGAAAAAGAGTAACACCGCCACTAGAGCGGTTAAACTGGCAGGGATGAGATAAGCTTTACGGGCTAATTCTTGTCCGGTGGAGAAGATGGGAAACAGTTGGGTGAGGGTAACTGACTGGGTAGCAGCGGGTTGAGAAACGCTAGAGTTAGAGACTAAGGTAGGAGTTGGAGTAATGTTTCTAGAGCGCAATTCAACTTCAAATACTGGCCCCTTAAGACCAAGCATAATGCGATCGCCATTCTTTAAGCAGTGGCATCCTCTTAATAGACTTTGGTTAACATAGGTTCCGTTGGCACTGCCCAGATCGCAAACTTCCCAATGGTTGTCTATTTGAGAATACCGAATCACCGCATGTTTGCGGGAGACAATTGTATATTGATGGGCATCCAAAGCAATTTGGCAACTGGGATCGCGCCCAACGATCATCTCTTCAGTTTCCCATAGGGGATATGGGGGATTAGACTGGGTTCTTCCTAATCCCCGAATCAGTTTTAAGAATCCTTGAGGCTCAGTCCCACTCATACAGCGCTACGCGCTAGGCAATAGGCAACAGGGAGTAGGAGCAAAGAATTTTTCGCCCCTACTTGTACTCAATAACAGAACAAACGGCTGTAAATTTAGCATCAGTTTACCGAAATAGAACAGTTACTGGTTGTTGTTTGCATCCTGAACAGCCGCAAAAAAAGACCAGCCGGTGACTGGGATACTGATAGCTAAGATAATACTCGTCGTGGAAACTCCCAGATCGGGTGTGCCGGAAGAGAGTTCAAAGATACAGCCAGTGGCGGCGATCGCCGCAATACAGCACAGGGCTAAGAGTAAGCCACTTTTGGGAGTTAAAGCCATGGGTTATTTCTATGAGTAAGGTTTAACGTCTTGACTGGAAAAACCAAATTTTTGCAGTTCGTCATTGAGAGCGATCGCATTTTCGATGCGGTCTACAAACATCACTCCCTGGAGATGATCGAGTTCGTGCTGAATAGCACGGGAGAGAAGTCCGTCAGCTTGGAGGGTTTTGGGGCGGCCATATTCGTCTTTATAGCTGACCTGAATTGCATCCGGTCGCTGGAGATCCATGTAAACCCCTGGAACACTCAGACATCCTTCTTGATAGGTACAGAGTTCGCGACCGTAGGATTTAATGGTGGGATTGATTAAGATTAAGGGAATATTGGCTGCCTCTTCCGGATCGCAGTCGATCACCACCAGTTGTTTGGCGATCGCTACTTGGGGAGCTGCCAAACCGATTCCATCCGAACTATACATGGTTTGTAACATTTCTTTAGCCAGTTGGCGAATGCTCTCATCCACTTTCGAGATCCGCTTGGCATTCGTCCGCAGGACGCGATCGCCTAGGGTATGGATATTCAGTGGGGGGCGATCGAGTTTTTTCTTTTCTACCAGAACACTAGAACTCATAAGGTCTGTATCTTAAACAAGCTAAAGGTCGTGAATCATCTGATCTATTGTAACCAACTCCGGTATTGACTTAGATTAGGGGCGATCGCTTGATGACAAGGGAAAGGTTTGCTTAAATTCTTCAATTAGGTCATCCATTTCTTCCAAGGCTTGATTGACATCTAACCGGAGACTACCTAGATTCGGTTGTTCGAGTAACTGTACGAGGGCTTCTCGCTTGCTCTCTAGGATAGTGACTTTTTCTTGAATAGTGGATAGATCCATTGTTTCTTTAATTCAGATAGGGCTTCTCTATAGCTTAACAAAACTTGATACTTTCTCCTCACTCTACTACAGATCGACCGGCTATTACCCAGAAGCGCTATATACTAGAAATCAGTGACATTGTGGGAGTAAATCTGGGCAGATGGTCAAATTTCAGATCCAGCCAGAGAGTGAAATTCCGGCTTCTAATCAGTTATTTAATCAATTACGATTTGCGATCGCCTCGGGTCAATACCCTCCTGGCTCTCAATTGCCGAGTACCCGTGCCTTAGCCATGCAAACGGGTTTGCATCGAAATACCATTAGCAAGGTCTATCGCCAACTGGAAGAAACCGGATTAGTGGAGGCTCAAGCGGGTTCGGGAATTTATGTCCGCCAGCAAGGGAAAGGACTGTTTACAAAGTATAAATCTGAACTGATCCAAACCTATCCCCAAGCTCAATCCATTGTCCAAAATAGCGTCAATCAATTAATTCAAGAAGGCTGCTCTCTCCACGAAGCACGAGAATTATTTTTAGCAGAAGTTGATTGGCGTTTGCGTTGTAGTGCGCGGGTTTTAGTCACGGCTCCCACCAATGATATTGGCGTGGGGCAATTGATGATGGAAGAATTACAAGCAGCTCTGCATATTCCTGTACAGTTAGTTCCTTTAGAAGAATTAGACGATCTCTTGAATCATACGCGATCGGCGACCGTCGTCACCAGTCGCTATTTTTTTGGCGATGCAGAAAACATTGCTGCACCCAAATCAGCGCGGGTGGTTCCTGTAGAAATCTATGATTATGCCCCCGAAGTTGAATTAGTGAAAGGACTACCTAAAGGCACATATTTTGGAGTAGTCAGTCTCTCCCATGGAATTTTACGCGCTGTTGAAGTGATTATTCATAGTTTGCGTGGTGAGGAGGTGTTGGTTATGACTGCTCATCGGGACGATCGCTATAAACTGAATGCTATGGTCAGAACGGTTCAGTATGTGGTCAGTGACGTTGCCAGTTATGACGCAGTTAAAGCGGCTCTCCAAGAAGCTAGAGAAGATATTATTCGACCCCCTCGATTAATTCAGACTGAGAGTTATATCGATCAGTCCTCGATTAATCGCCTGAAGCGAGAACTGGGATTAGACTAATCCGTGAGCTAAAGGCTGGGCTAATAAATTGGCGATCGCTTGTGCGGGCATCGGTTTAGAGTAGAAGTAACCTTGACCATATTCACACCCGAATTGTTGTAGGAGTTTATGCTGTTCAATCTTTTCAATACCTTCAGCAACAATATCCATCCCTAAATTATGACCTAAATCAATCACTGCTTTAATAATTTCTCGATAGTGAGATGAAGCTTTGGAATCTAGATTATTGAGAAAACTGCGGTCAATTTTCAGGGTATGAACGGGGAAACGATATAGATAGCTTAAGGAAGAATAACCCGTGCCAAAATCATCAATACAGAGGCGAATCTGACGGGCTTTCAGTTGTTGAAAGATTAGATTAGCTACCTTAGAATTCTCAATAATAGCGCTTTCCGTAATTTCTAGTTTGAGAAATTTCCCCTCAATCTGGGTTGCCTCTAGAATGAGATCGATTTGTTCGATTAGATCTGGTTGGGCAAACTGTTTGACAGACAGATTCACATTCATCGTCAGTGGAGAGCGATCGGGGAATTGGATATTCCAAAGGTGCAATTGCTGACAGGCCTGTTCCAGAACCCAAGTTCCAATCGGTAAAATCAACCCCGTTTCTTCAGCCACAGGAACAAATTCAGCGGGAGAAACAAACCCCCATTCGGGATGATACCAGCGTAGAAGCGATTCAAAACCGGTGAGTTGGCCGGTCTTTAATTCAACAATGGGTTGATAGTAAACCTGCAATTGTTGGCGATCGATGGCTCCTCGGAGATCTGTTTCTAATTTTAGACGATTAACCGCTTGGGTATGGAGGAGGGTATTATACACGGCGTAACGTCCTTTACCAGCCGTTTTAGCTTGGTACATGGCTAAATCTGCATCTCGGAGGATATCATCGGCTTGGTCATATCTGATAGTGCTTAGGGTAATTCCGATGCTACTATTGGCAAAGACTTCATGACCATTGAGGTGGAATGGATTGGAGAGTTTACTTAATATTCGTTGAGCCACTTTGGTGGCATCTTGGAGAGTGTGAATCTTATCTAGGAAAATAGTAAATTCATCCCCTCCCAATCGCGCCAGGAGATCGCTTGGACGGAGGCAGTTTTCTAGACGACGGGCGATCGCCATTAACAATAAGTCTCCTATCAAATGACCCAGACTATCATTGACCTTCTTAAAGCCATCTAAATCGAGAAATAGGACGGCAAACTGATAATTGGAGTCTCTTTGGGTCTTTTCAATGGCCTGTTGCAGATATTCAGCAAACAAAGCGCGATTGGGAAGATTGGTAAGATGATCGTAAAAGGCATGATGTTCGAGTTGCTCTTCTGCTTGTTTGCGATCGCTGATATCAGTTTGAATCCCAATAAAGTGGGTCAGATGGCCTTGGGTATTAAAAACCGGCGAAATTCGCAGTTCATTCCAAAATAGTTGACCATCTTTACGCACATTTTGCACAATGGCATGGCATTCTGTTCCTTGTTCAATAGCTTGACGAATTTCATCAAGGGCATTTTGATCCCGGTAAATCCCTTGCAGAAAACGGCAGTTCCGACCCAGCACATCTTCTCGCTTATATCCCGTAATCTCTTCAAAGGCTGGATTGACATAAACAATCGGATTATCCGGTTGAGTGGAATCAGTAATAATAATGCCATTATTGCTAGAGGCGATCGCCCGCTCCATCAAATTTAATTGATCTTGGGCTTGTAGGCGAGTCATCACATTCGTCAGCACATTGGCGATCGTTTGTAAAAACGACACATCCTCCTGGGTAAAGGGGCGATACTCCCTCGCATACACACTTAACACCCCAAACGGCCCCTCGGAACCTGGAATCCCCGAAATAATCGTACTCATCCCAGAAACCACCCGATGATTATGCAACAGAGGAGAACCACTAAACCGAGTTTCTACCGGTAAATCCTCCACAATAATGGATTTTCCCTGAGATAAAGTATACCCCGCATGACAATTTGGCCGAGCGCTTAACATCGCTTGACCCACCAATTCAGCTTGCCACCCTACCCCTGATCGGAGCAATAGCGTCTGATAATTCGGCAACAATTCCAAGATTGCACTATAGTCTACCGACAGGGTTTCACTGACCAACTCCACTGCCGTTTGCATTACAGCATCAAGATCGCGATCCTCTAGAGCTTTCTGGCTCAATTCTGAAACCGCAGCTTGCTGTTGTAAACGAGAGTGTAATTCAATCTCCACCTGCTTATGATCGGTCATATCCCGACCCACCATATAAATTAACTCCTCATCTGGATCGGGAACCGCAGTCCAAGCAATCCATCGATAGGAGCCATCTTGACAGCAATATCGATTTTCTAAATCAAGGCGAGGTTGTCCTGAGATTAATCGCTCTAATGCCAGGCGAGTAAGCTTTTTGTCGTCTGGGTGGATGAACTGCAAGAAATTCTGTTGAGATAATTCTTCTGGGCTATATCCTAATATCCTTTCCCATGTTGGATTGATTTTTTGTAGATTCCCCTGAAAGTCAATCAGACAGAGGAGTTCTAGGGACAGGTCAAAAAAACGTTCCTGATGATTTGGCTCAGTTGTCATCTGACTTTTGTGCCAATGCAAAGGGTCTGTTTGTAGGATGGATTTCTGAAATTGTTGAAGATGTTGCTGCACTGCGACAACCCCTATGGCACTTTTGAATTAATCATCAACTTTTTCACTTATAATTCTCCTGTTTATTTTAAAAATATTAAATGATACATTAATTCTAGCATTTTTCAGATAGACTTGAGGGAGGTTTGGAGTTGACCTAACATTATGTATAGACTAAAAGCTATCTTCCAGAAAAAACAAATAGATATTTACAATGGCATTGATTAGGAGATAATGTAGCTAGGGATCAATAGGATCGAGTCTAAATAATGATTAATATTTTTGATTTTCCATAAATAGATTTTTAGATATTTTCTTGATAATTGTGTAAATAAAGCGATCAGTTATAGGGTTTTAGTTTGTTGTCGAAGCAAAAATAACAATGAACAACAAAAAAATTATACAAGAATTACGGTTATTACTTTTAAATAAATTTTCACTAATATATCCATGATGGGATTTACTCTAAACTCCGATCAAAGAATCATAAATTATTTTTAAAATAACTTTTTGTTAATATCTATTTTACCTTTTCTTAACCAAAAGAGCGCCATAAAGGGTTAACCTTCAATCAACATCTTCTCGTACACTGAAGATTGCCCTAATCTCAAACTTGATTGATCTTATGTTTTCCTTCTCTAACTGCAAGCGTAAAAGCATTTCCCTATTAATTGCAGCCCTGAGCGCTGTAGCCTTAGCCTCCTGTGCTGGTGGAGATGATACATCTCAAGTGGACAGCACTACAGGTGGAGGTGAAACGAAATCCACCAGCAAGTTGGCCCTAGCAGGTAACACCAGTTTAACGGGGGCTGGAGCTTCTTTTCCCGCCCCCCTTTACCAACGCTGGTTCCTAGACTTTAGTAATGCAACCCCCAACCTCCAGATTGACTATCAGTCAGTCGGTAGTGGAGCTGGGGTAGAACGATTTATGCAAAACTTGGTTAACTTTGGAGCCAGTGATGTAGCGATGAAAGATGAAGAAATCTCCGAAGTTGACAAAGGAGTTTTGATGCTCCCCATGACGGCTGGAAGTGTCGTGATGGCTTATAACCTTCCAGGTGTCGATGAACTGAACTTAACCCAAGAGGCTTTGATTGATATCCTCTTAGGAAATATCACCAAATGGAATGACCCCAAAATTGCCTCAGCCAATTCCGGTGTCACCCTTCCAGATACAAATATCACTGTAGTTTATCGGTCTGACGGTAGCGGAACCACAGGGGTGTTCACTAAAAATCTGAGCGCTATGAGCGAAGAGTGGAAAACCCAAGTCGGTGAAGGAAAAACAGTAGAATGGCCGGTTGGTATTGGTGGAGCCAAAAATGATGGGGTAGCTGCCCAAGTCAGGCAAACAGAAGGAGCTATTGGTTATCTAGAGCTAGGATTTGCCAAAAGCGCGGGATTGAATATGGCATCCCTAGAGAATAAATCGGGTAATTTTATCTATCCCACTGATGAAGCTGCATCTCAATCCCTGGCAGCGGTTCAATTACCGGAAAACTTACGCGCGTTTGTCACTAACCCAGAAGGGGAAGAGTCTTATCCGATTGTTACCTATACTTGGTTGCTGGCTTACAAGGAATATGATGATCCAGAAATTGCCAAGTCTGTCGAAGCGATGATTGAATATGGTCTGAACGAGGGACAAACGATTAGTGCCGATTTGGGCTATATTCCCTTACCGGATAATGTGCGGGAAAAAGTGGCCATGGTTGCTGATTCCATTAGTCCAGATTATGAGATTGAAGTGAAATAGAGTCTCAATTTCCTCGTGCGATTAGGAGTAAGGGACTCCCTTACTCCTAACCCTTGATTCCACACCTAATGTTATTCATGTTATTTTATGGTTTCTGTAGCAAAAGCTGAATCTGGGCGATCGCGCTCTAATGCAGAAAAAAACTTAGACCGAGGTTTTATTGGTCTTACCTTTATTTTTGCCTTATCCATCGCCGCTATCCTAATTATCATCACCCTCACCGTAGGTTTGGGTGCCCTAGATGCTCTGCAACAATTTGGTATTCCCTTTCTCTTCCAAAGTGCCTGGAACCCGGTTCAAGATGAATATGGGATTTGGCCAATGATCTATGGAACGATGATGAGTGCAGCCATTGCTCTGATGATTGCTGTCCCTCTTGGTCTGGGAACGGCGGTTTTCCTGAGTGAAGACTTTATTCCAGTCAATATCCGTACTATTTTGGTTTTTCTGGTCGAACTGTTGGCAGCTATTCCCAGTGTGGTATATGGATTATGGGGGATTTTCGTCTTAATTCCTCTGATCAAACCTATGGGTGACTTTATGCATAACAGCTTTGGGTGGTTTCCCCTGTTTAGCACCCCTCTGGCTGGCCCAGGCATGTTACCGGCTGGATTAGTCCTATCTATTATGATTCTACCGATTATTACGGCGATCGCCCGTGATTCCCTAGCCAGCCTGCCTCCAGACCTGCGACAAGCCTCCCTAGGACTCGGTGCAACCCGGTGGGTCACCATTTTTCGCGTCCTCCTGCCAGCCGCCTTCTCCGGTATCGTTGGCGGAATTATGTTAGCTCTCGGTCGAGCCATGGGAGAAACCATGGCAGCGACCATGCTCATCGGCAACTCTAATAAAATGAGCCTCTCGATTTTAGCTCCAGGTAATACCATTGCCTCATTAATGGCTAACCAATTTCCTGAAGCCTCTGGACTACAGGTTTCTGCCCTCATGTATGCCGGTTTGATTCTGATGATTCTGACCTTAGTTGTCAATGTGCTAGCTGAATGGATTGTCAATCAAGTCAAAGCCAAATATGACTAGGTTAATAAGGAATCGCTAAATTTCCCCCTATTCTTTATTCCCTGACTTTATGAACCCTTCTACAGAATCGAAGTCCCTAGCCAGTAGCCTAATTCAAGATAATAGCCGTCCCAGAGCCATATTTGATAGGGTGATGACGACCATTTCTGGGATTTGTATTGGACTAACAATATTGCCCCTATTTGCGGTCTTGATTTATGTGATTATTAAAGGAGGATCGCGCCTCAGTCTAGCTCTATTCACCCAATTGCCACCAGCAGCCGGACAAACTGGAGGAGGAATTGCTAACGCTATCCTAGGAACGTTTATTACCGTCGGCATTGCCAGCGTAATTGCTGTACCCATTGGTGTACTGGCAGCCGTTTATCTCTCTGAATTTAGTTCGAGTAGCCAACCCGCCCGTAAAGTGGCTCGTGGAATTCGGTTTGCCACGAATGTCCTGAGTGGTGTGCCCTCTATTATTGCTGGGGTCTTTGCTTATAGTTTGGTTGTTTTAACCACAGGAACCTTTTCTGCCTTAGCAGGAGGCGTAGCCCTAGCGGTGTTAATGCTCCCTACCATTATTCGGACTACCGACGAAGCACTACAAATTGTACCTCAAGATATTCGTTGGGCATCCGTTGGTGTAGGAGCATCCAATTATCAAACCGTCCTTAAAGTAGTTTTACCCGCCGCCCTGCCTGCCATTTTGACTGGAGTAACCCTAGCAGTTGCCCGTGCTTCAGGAGAAACAGCACCCCTCCTGTTTACGGCACTCAATTCTAATTTTTGGCCCAGAGGTTTGATGGCTCCTACGCCATCCTTAGCGGTACTGGTTTACAACTTTGCAAGTAGTTTTGATCTGAAACTGCAAGAACTAGCTTGGGCAGCGTCTTTAGTCTTAGTTATGTTGGTGTTAATCAGTAGTATTGTTGCTCGATTAGCCACCCGTCAAAGTCAGTTTTAATGGTTTATAAGTTTATTCAAGAATTGAGGAAAGACCATGACAAATGCAGATTCGACGAATGCGGATTCAACTACAGTGAACAAAACTGAAACCGTCCTAAGAACTGACAATGTAAGTATTTTTTACGGTGATTTTAAGGCGGTTCGGGATGTGTCTATGGATATCCCCAAAAATCGTGTAACTGCTTTTATTGGTCCATCAGGATGCGGTAAAAGTACAATTTTAAGGTGTTTTAATCGTCTCAATGACTTAATTCCCATCTTTAAGTTAGAAGGAAAAATTTTCTACCACGATCAAAGTTTATACGAAAATAACATTGATGCAGTAGAAGTTCGCCGACGGATTGGCATGGTGTTTCAAAAACCAAACCCTTTCCCCAAATCCATTTATGATAATATCGCCTATGGTGTGCGGATTAATGGGTTAGGTAAATCTAAGTCAGAGATTGACGAAATTGTGGAGCGATCGCTCCGTCAAGCGGCCCTGTGGGATGAAGTCAAAGATAAAATGCACCAAAGTGGGTTTGCCCTGTCTGGAGGGCAACAACAACGCCTGTGTATTGCTCGCACAGTTGCCATTAATCCGGATGTGGTGTTGATGGATGAACCCTGTGCATCCCTCGACCCCATTTCTACCCTGAAAGTAGAAGAACTGATCCATGAACTCAAAGAAAATTACACCATCGTAATTGTGACTCACAATATGCAACAGGCTTCGCGAGTGTCTGATATGACTGCCTTCTTCAACGCTAAAGCGATTGAAGGGGGTAAGCGGTTTGGGTATTTAGTCGAATATGACAATACAGAAGATATTTTCCAAAATCCCCAAGAAGAAGCCACTCAGCAGTATGTCAGTGGACGTTTTGGATAAAGTTAATCACGACCCAACGATCGCCAACGTCACCATTCACGATAGGATCGACTGACGAGTAAATCTCAATGATGCAGTTTTTGACGATCCTTATGAAGCGATTTTTTGTACGATTGCTACCCTTGATTTTAGTGGCGATCATGGGTTTGGTTGGGTGTTCCAACACCCCTTCTGTAATTACAGGCAACTATTCTCAAGATACGTTGAATATGGTTGATAGCCTACGCACAGCCATTGAACTTCCTGAAGATGCTCCCAATAAGGCTGAGGCTCAAGCAGAGGCAAGGGAGTTAATTAATCAATATGCGTCTCGATATCGTCGAGATAGATCTGTGGCTACTTTAACTTCATTTACCACAATCCGCACAGCACTAAACAGTTTGGCAGGACATTATAGTTCCTATCCTAATCGTCCGGTTCCAGAAAAGTTAAAACAACGGATTAACCAGGAATTGCGCCAAGTCGAAGCAGCGCTTAAACGGGGAGCCTAATTGCCCAGTCTCAAGGCTAATCGCTAATAAGTAATGGGTAAACCGTTTTTCCCTAGAGAAACCCAGTTTTACTCATTACTCACTACTCTATTACTACTAGGTTAAAGCTGGGGTTAGATTGGAGTTCGGTTCGTTTTGCAAGAGTCCTGTTAACAGAGAAGCCGGGTGTTCGGGGTAAGGCCAAGCAAAAGCATGGCGGAATGAAGCATCTTGACAGGCTTGGAGTTGCTCAAAGTCGATGATGTCTAGAGTCAGTAAGTTTTCATATTCAAAGGGTAAACGAACGTTATGGAGTCCAGCATTATCTGTACAAATGGCAATGTCTACCCCAGCGTCAAAACAGCGATCGAAGACAATTTTCAGTTCACTTAAGTCGTCTAGAGTTCCTGTTTTCAGGTAGGTAGTCGGACACACTTCTAGACATTGTCCTTGCCTGGCCAATTGGGGCAAGAGGTGGGGGTAATGTAGGGGAATTTGAATCCCATGGCCAACACGCATCAGATAGGGAAGCAGTTCAGGATAACAGCCCTCATGGGTTTCGTAGAGATGGCCGGTTGTTTTAAGGCCGAGCGATCGCGCATACTCATAGAGTTGAATTAATTCCGACAGGCGATCGCCATAATGGGCATCTCCACCTGCCAGATCAATCCCACAAACATATTCAGGCATTTGGGCGGCGAGTTCCACAATCGCCCGGTTTACCTCATCGGGCAGACGGGAATGAGTACAGAGAATCTGGCTCGTAATAATACTATAGTTATGATTTTGGCTCGCCTGACCTACAGCTTCCACAATAGCTGCCATGCGATCGATGCGATCGTTCTGGCTATACTCTTCTGGAGTCCGCAGGTAAGGCGTATAGCGTAATTCCAAATAAGCTAAATTTTCAAACACATAGGCCCCTCGAATCAAGCGATAAATAAAATAGGGTAATGTGTCTAAAGTTTGGGTTTTCTCGACTAAGGTATGGAGTTCTAAATATTCATCTAAGGTTTTCCGAGGACGGGTATAGAAATCTTCAAACTCAGGATACTCAGCAAACTGCTCAGACCATTCTGAGCCACTACGGTGAAAATAGCGCCAGAGAATGCGAGGGACGACCGAACCGCCTAAGTGTCGGTGGAGTTCAGCATAAAGAGCCACAAGGATAACCTCTTAAAATCTGCGATCGATGGAGTTTAATAACATTTCACCTCCTATGGTAATCCTGAAAATTTAGTTCAGCACCCTTCAGGACAAATTTCAATCCGCTACTCCAAAGATCAAAAATTTTTAAGAGACGCTTTCAATCCGGGTTAAGCGGGCCCCTAGATTTCGCAGTTTGACTTCAAGCTGTTCATAGCCCCGGTCTAGATGTTGTAAATCTTGAACGGTTGTGGTGCCTTCAGCGGCTAATCCCGCTAAGACTAAAGCAGCGGAAGCCCGTAAATCCGTGGCTAATACCGGCGCACCTGATAAAAGGGGTACACCTTTAACAATAGCTATATTCCCCTTAACACGGATATTGGCTCCCATGCGTTGTAATTCAGCTACATGGCGCAGGCGATTTTCAAACACAGTTTCGGTGACCATGCTATTGCCATCGGCTACGGTGAGCAAAGCCATAAACTGGGCTTGCATATCTGTGGGAAAGCCAGGATAAGGAAGGGTTTCAATGTCTGTCGGTAAAATGCGCTCTGCGGGAAGAAGGCGTAATTGTCTCTCTCCTTCTTTGATTACTGTTGCACCTGTTTCTTCTAATTTAGCGATTACTGGAGTCAGGTGAGAGGCAATCACCCGATTGAGCAACAATTCGGATTGGGTAATGGCAGCCGCGACTAAAAAGGTTCCAGCCTCAATGCGATCGGGAATGACTTCATAGTCGGTACTATGCAGTTGAGAAACCCCTTCAATCCAAATCGTTTTTGTGCCAGCTCCCTTAATCCGAGCACCCATAGAACGACAGAAGTTAGCCAGATCTATAACTTCGGGTTCTTGGGCGGCATTTTCAATACAGGTTTCGCCATCTGCCAAGGTTGCTGCCATCATCAGGGTTTCCGTTGCGCCCACACTGGGATAATCCAGATAAATTTTAGCTCCCTTGAGTTTACCTTGGGGAGCATAGGCATTCACAACTCCATGTTCGATTTGGACGTGGGCTCCCATGGCTTGGAGTCCGCGCACATGCAGATCTACAGGACGAGCGCCGATCGCACAGCCACCCGGTAAGGGGACTTGGGCTGTACCCAAACGGGCTAATAAGGGGCCAATAATAAAGAAACTGGCCCGCAGTTGGCTAACGACTTCATAGGGGGCTTGTCCTTGAGTGATGTCAGTGGCATCCAATTCTAGGGTGTCTCCCTGGCGTTGGAACTGAATGCCCAAAGATTCTAGAATCTGTCCCATGCGATTGACATCAACCAGGTTGGGTACATTGCGTAATCGGCAAGTTTGGGAGCAAAGGACTACGCCGGCGAGAATGGCTAAGGCGGAGTTTTTAGCTCCACTGATCTGCACTTGGCCGCTTAAGCGGAATTTGCCTTCAATTTCAAGCATGGAAGGGGTTTTTTCCGCTGCCACAGAAGCAACATTAGTTGAAATTACGGTATTAATAGCTCTATCCTCCAAAAATTAAGTAATTCTTACCATAGGTTCCGAATTTGGTTTGATTGTACCGGAAAGTTTTCCAGTGCGCTAATCCCATCTCCGGATCTTTTATGAGTTTTCAGAGGCACGGGCTTCTAGCCAGAGGGGAACGACGATCCAAGCGATGAGGAGAAGTAGGGCGAGGATCGCAAATTGTCCCACCCAAGCGATGAGTTGCTCAAGGGAAATGAGGTGGCCGACAAAGAAAGCGAGACTCACCATGACACTTGCCCAAAGGGTTGCCCCAGCAACGTTACAGAGGAGGAATTTAGGATAGGGCATTTCTACGATACCTGCGATCGGTCCAGCAAAGATCCGCAGCAGGGCAATGAAGCGACCGAGAAAGACAGCGCGAGCAGCATTTTGCTGAAATTTGCTTTTGGCATTTTCTAGTTGATGTTCAGCGACTCGAAAGAATTTGCCGACTTTGAGGAGTAGGGGCCATCCTCCGGTTCTGCCGATCCAATATCCACAACTATCCCCGATCGCAGCTCCGGCGATCGCACTAGCGAGAACTTGCCAATACACCATTTCACCGCTACCTGCGAGAAATCCACCAACGAGGGTAATGGTTTCACCCGGTAGGGGGAGTCCAGTATTTTCGAGCATTATGCCCAGGAAGATGGTCCAGTATCCGTATTGACTGGCGAGGGATTGAATTGTATCGAGTGAGAGAAATTCTAAGGACATGCAAACCAGGTAGGTGAGAAGAGAACGTATGAGTTACGTTGTCAGATTAAGCTTTTTTCGATCTTGGCGTGTAATCCAAGTACTGTCAATCTGGATTGGGGATCGATGCTTCAGGAAAGTTTGGGTAATCTGGTGAAGTTCTGAGAAAGTGTTGTTTTTGGGGCTGGCAATTCTCAATTTTCACGCTTATATTAAGAAGGTCTCAAGAGGCGATCGCTAGAGTATGATTACTTAAAGCTAGAGTTCGGTCACTCAGTTTACCAACTTTTTTAGCTTTAGATCTTAGATTGGTCAAGGAACTAAACCTTCTAGGGACTTACTAAAAGGATAACCACGATGACAAGTACAGCAATGGGTCAGTTTACAGTTCTTCACCCTCAAGGGTCTTTTGATGCCCAGAGGGGTGAACAGATTTCTCGGCAGATTGAGCACCTCTCCTCTCAAATGTCTATCCTTTGTCTAGATTTGGCTGGGGTGGGTTTTATGGATAGTGCGGGTTTAGGTAAATTGGTTCATGGACTCAAAGCAGCTCGCCAGCAGGGTTGCCGCCTGGTTCTGTGCAATATTCCAGGACAGGTGAAATTAATATTAGATATCGCTAGACTAGAAGGTGTATTTGAAATTTACCCTTCCTACGAAAAAGTATTAGAGGTGTTTCAACCGGATCAATTGATGGCATTAAGCGCTGTTTGAAGGAAGCGGTTTGATTTGCAAGTCGATGAGGGGGGTTCCGATTTGGCAATACCAATAACTGGTGAGTAAGTCTGGCTCTTGAACCCCCAAACTGGCTAAGACTGGGGTATCAGGAAAGGGAATCAGGCGATCGAAGCAGGGATCGGATGTGCCCCCAAACTGAAGCAGATAAACGCCAGGGATAGCTTGAATATGACGCAGTAATTGATAACCCAGTTGGTAGAGGGTTTGACGGGTTCGATCGCCTAAATGTAGGGGTTGATGATAGGTCTGGTTCCCGTTTTGGATCGCTTCAGCATAAAGCGGGCCTTTAGGGCTGAGAATAATTGGTAACCAATTATTACCTTCACCGATCGCGTATCCCCAGGTGGAAACCCTTTGCTGCAAGGACTCTATGGAGCGACAACATTCGTAAGTTTTTTGACCCAGAAACGGAAGATGATCGGGAATATTGAGGGTGAGTGGACAAAACAAAACCTCTTCTGAAGCTTTGAGTGTTTTAAGCGATTGAATCGTTGTGTCAATCTTGGGTGAAATCCGTTGTATGGTGTCCTGTAATTTTACGGGTAGAGCAGCAGAACGATCGCGCTCTGACTCGACAACGATCTGTACAGAGGAATAGATCATGGCGATCGGTTAGGTTTGGGGAGAGGTGATGGGAAAGTTAGGTAAATCAATGCGAGACGGGTTACGGGTTCTCATGGCTAACCGATAGCTGACGCTTTGCAATTCAGCATGGAGTTGGCGATTTTCCCGTTGCAGGAGGGAAACCTTTTCTCGGATAGGTTCCATGCGTTCGGCGAATTTTTGCCGATAGAGATGGGGCAGTTCTTGTACGACTTGTTCGAGCATTCCAGAGCGATCGCTTAATTCTTGCACGGACTGGCGCAGTTGATAAATCTCGCTATCTCGCTCTTGAATTTGTTCTTGATAAAACTGTACTTGCTCTTCCACCTTTTGCAGTTGTTCTTGCAGCGATCGCAAATTTTCGGTTTGATCCGCTGACCCAGTTTGAGCCGGGATAAATGAGGCGTTTCCTTTCACTAAGCGAAACAGTTCTTGAGACAACTGTTGTACCAATTGATCTCTTAAGGTTAACTCTTCCTGCAAGCGCGTCATTTCGGCTTGAAATTCCTGAATAGCTTCTGAGTCAGAAGAATGGGTCATGTTTTTAGGTCTCCTTTGGGTCATGGGGAATAGGGAATTGAGAGATCGATTAGCTATTGATGGGAGATCCTCCATATACAGGTTCCAATGGACTGACCGGTTCCGACTCGATCGCCTCCTCATACAAGGCTAGATCGAACCAAAAGGTTGTACCGACTCCCACTTCACTGACCAATTGTACACAACTATTATGTTTGTCAATAATATTGCGAACAATAGATAATCCGAGTCCCGTTCCTTCCAAAGTATGCACCCGGTTTTCCACTCGATAGAAGCGGTCAAAAATAGTAGCTTGGTCTTCCGTGTCAATGCCGATTCCCGTATCGGCGACTTCGATGCGAACAACTTTCTTATTGCTCTGAGGACAATAGGCGCGAATCATAACTTTACCTTGGGATTCTGTAAATTTAAGGGAATTTCCTACTAGATTCGTGAGGACTTGGAGGAGTAAGTCATAATGGCCCCAAATTTTGGGCAAATCGGCTTCAATTTCTTGTCTAAGTTCAATCCCTTTATCTTTGGCATTGAGTTGATACGTGCGTAGGGTTTGTTCAATCAGTTGTCCTACATAAACTGCATCCAAATGATAAGTGCGGCTTGATTCTAGGCGAGATAAATCTAAGACATCATTTACCAACCGGGTGAGGCGATCGGTTTCATGATTGGCAGTTTCCAGAAAATCTCGCCGTTCCACATCACTCAATTCTTCTCCATATTCATAGAGGGTTTCGATAAATCCTTTAATATTAAATAATGGCGTTCTCAGTTCATGGGAGACATTACTAATAAATTGGCTTTTCGCTTCATTGAGTTCTACTTCGCGGGTAATATCTTGAACGGTTATGGCAATCCCTTTCAAGTTGCCAATCTTGGCATTCTCTAAATTCGGTTTAATATGATGCTCATACAAGACACATTCTTGGGCTAAGGGGCGTTCTGGAACCACACAAGTGTCATTCGCATCATGTAAGCAGTCTAGACATAGGGCATTTTCTCCAGTGGCGCGATGGGATAACACGGTCGTGAGCAAAATTCTCACTGTGCGTTTAACGGGTTCGGTTAAGGTGATACGAAATTCATAGATAGAAGCACCATCAGACGGAGAAAATTTCCCTTGAACAATTTCATAGAGAGGACGAGTGAGTTTGACTTGTAGGGGAGGAGGAACATAGCGTAAAACGTTTTTGCCCACCACAGATTCTCCGTCCCAATCAAACATGCGGCGAGCATTAGGATTAACTAAGATGATATTGAGATCGGTATCTAATAAGATGGCTCCATCAGCAATGGTAGAGACTAAAGTTTCTAATTTGGCTTTTTCAGCCGTTAATTCTTCAATATTTTGCTCGTCATAATTCTCTAGCCGTTCCGCCATATCATTAAAACTACAAATGAGTTCGCCCAGTTCTCCGCTTAAGGGTAAATCAATGCGCTGCTTAAAATTACCGGCAGCAATACTTTTAACGCCAGCTAAGAGTTCTTTAATCGGTTGGGTGATGGCCAGAGCATTAAAGACTCCCCCTAAAATGACCATAGACCAAATGGAGACAAAAACGGCTAGGGTAACATCGCGGGTGAGGTTAGAGGAGGTGACAACGGTGGGATTGGGATTAATGCCGATCGCCAATACGCCGAGATATTTATTGTCATCGATCAAGGGAACGAAGACATCAGTCACTTCCCCATCTGGGGTTTTATGTTGGCGAACCAGGGGAATTTGTGAGGAGGTGATGTAATTTTCCGGAAGTTGAATTCGGCGCTCGATACTCAGGGACGTTTGTACTTCTGAGTCCCAGAAGGGGAGACCAAAAAAGAGTCTACCGTCTCGATCTGCGTAGAGGAGATAGCGAATATTGGAGGTGCTGTTATAAAAGCGTTGGGAAAACCGGGCAACTTCTGTGAGGTTATTTTCTGCAACTAAGGGGGTGACGTTTGAGGCTAACAGGAGTCCCAGGTCTTGACCAAAGCGGGTATCGTGGAGGCGAGCATCTAGTTGAATGGTGTTGACGGCCCAGAAGGTTAGACTGCTCATGATTAGGGATACCGCTAGGGTTGCGGCTGCCATGAGTCGAGTTTGCAGGGTAAATTCTGACCACCAATGGGCGATCGCTCCTTTAATATTTTTCAGTAAAGCCACCATAATACCGATACATTGATCTGAAGACCTACAGTAGACTTCTTGCAGAAGTCAGGCAAAACCCAATAGGCAATAACCATAAGAATATATGATTACTGCATTACTATTCATTTTCTACCCACTTATGCAATAGGTTTAGTTGTTTGCCGTGTTTATATTATGGGTTACTGGCTCTGTTTTTGCCGCACCCGATGGCCGATATCTCGACGAGTGTATAAACCTTGGAAGTAAATCGAGGCGATCGCCTGATACGCTTTGTCAAAGGCTAGATCGTGGGTTGCTCCCACCGCAGTGACTCCCAAGACTCGGCCGCCACTGGTGACTGGGCGATTATCGTTTAAGCTGGTTCCGGCTTCAAAAACGATCGCTCCCTGAGCTTCAGCCACTTCTATACCAGTAATGGGGAATCCTTTTTCAAAGCTACCAGGATATCCGTCAGAAGCCGCAACCACACAAGCGCAAGCGCCGGGTTTCCAGGTAATCTCTTGCTGGGCTAATTTTCCTTGTGCAGTGGCTAACAGTAGGGTTTCTAGGGGAGTCTCTAACAGGGGGAGAATGGCTTGAATTTCTGGATCGCCAAACCGACAGTTAAATTCGATCGCTTTGGGATCGCCTTCTGGGGTAATCATCAGACCCGCATACAAGACTCCCCGGTAGCTAATCCCCCATTTTTTTAAGGTTGCTATGGTGGGCAGGAGAATTTCTTGGTTAATGCGATCGCTCAATTCTGGGGTCACAAGCGGTGCAGGAGCATAGGCTCCCATGCCCCCGGTATTGGGCCCTGTATCCCCTTCTCCAATGCGTTTGTGGTCTTGGGCGCTAATCAGGGGACGGATGGTTTCGCCGTCAGTCAGAGCTAGGATCGAGGCTTCTTGACCGGTGAGATATTCTTCAATCACGACTTTTTGACCGGCTAATCCAAATTTACCTGCGAAAGCTTCGGCGATCGCTGCTTCTGCTTCTTCTAAGGTTATGGCCACAGTTACCCCTTTACCAGAAGCGAGGCCATCCGCTTTAATCACAATGGGCGCTCCTTGACTCTGGAGATAGGCACGGGCGGCGATTTCCTCCGTAAACACAGCGGAGATAGCCGTGGGAATAGATGCTTCACTCATCAGTGCTTTTGCCCAGGCTTTGCTTGATTCAATTTGCGCCCCGGCTTGGGTGGGGCCAAATACAGTGAGGTTATGGCTTTGCAGCGCATCGGTTATGCCGAGGGCGAGGGGGGCTTCTGGGCCGACAATAATTAGATCGATGGCGTGGGTTTTAGCATAATCGGCGATCGCCTGAAATTGATCGATTTGATCGATCTTGAGGGGAAGATTTTCACAGCGCTTTAATCGGGCTGTTCCCCCATTACCTGGGATACAGACCACGTGCTGAACTTGGGGAGATTGCAGGAGGGTTTTGGCGATCGCATGTTCGCGCCCTCCACTACCGATGACGATAATTTTCACGTTCTGTTATTTAATCACACTCACCTGCTTAATTTTAATCGGTAATGTGCCTATCCCTCCATTTCCCCATTTCTGAGTAAATAGTGATTTGCATTTTACAAAAGACCAATTATTGAATCGAGTCTACTTGTAGATTGTTCAGGATGACATTAGCACGGGGAGCAAAGCCATCTCCCATATCCCCAGGAAAAACGACAGTAACGCGGAAAGCCTGACCTTGGGATTGACCTAGATGCACCGAACCTAAAAGATTTTGTTCAGAATGATAATAGTTCATGTTCTTTTTCTCCCAAGGATACGAAAGTGAACCGCTAGATACGCCTTGTTGCCAGCCTTTGCCTGCAAATACTCCCCCATCTCCAGTTACTCCCGCTTCTAACTCCTCTAAGGTTGTGCCTGCGGGGGGAACAAATACATGGACTCTAGCTCGTAAGGGTGCGTCTGTGGGGGAACCAGATACAGATAGACCTTGGAGAAGCTCAAAAGACACTCCGCATCCTTCATCGCTACACGCACTCCTGACACTAATATTTTCAGGGTAATAGGTAAGCACGGGAATCTGGTCTTCTTGATAGAGCTTGAGGGTAATTTCTTGCGGTTCTCCCTCAACAAAAACGGTTTCTATCTTACGTTCGGGTAAATTGCTCGCTAACGGAGAGTCAACAGAACTGACTGCAACACTCCCTTGGTTCGGTTCTGAGGCTTGTGGAGCTGTACAGCCTACAATCAATACTAGCCCTGCCATCCAAAGGCGATCGCTTGCAAATTTCATCCTAATGTTTCTATGTCTCTGTTTTCAACATCTAGGATTATTCTAACGCGATCGCTATAGCTCACGTTACCCTAGATGCTGGGTTACTGATGATAAGGCTATGAGCAAAACTGAAGAAATTTTATCCCAATTACCAGGGGATGTGCTGGGAGGGTTGCGAAAGGTGGATGGGCTTTGGTCGAGTTTGCGATCGGGCAAGATTCCTGTCTCCTCAGTCGTTACTGTAGCAGATCGAGAAGGTTCTAGTCCCCATCAACCCTTAGATACGGACGTGGTCATTTGTGGAGGCACACTAGGGATTATGATGGCCTGTGCCTTGCAGTTGCGCGGGATACAGGTAACGGTAGTAGAGCGGGGGATTTTGCGTGGCAGGATACAGGAATGGAATATTTCCCGTCGGGAGTTAGGGGTTTTGGTAGAGTTGGGGTTACTGACTCCAGAACAGTTAGAGGAGGCGATCGCCACTGAGTATAACCCAGCTCGGGTTAGTTTTCCGGGTGGTGACGATATTTGGGTTAACGATATCCTCAATATTGGTATCGATCCGGTATTTCTGTTGGAGTCTCTCAAGCAACGTTTTCTAGCAGCGGGAGGAACCCTATTAGAGCAAACTCCATTTCAAGGAGCAACCATTTATCCGGATAGAGTTATGGTTAAAGTGGGCGATCGCTATCTTAACGCTCGCTTACTCCTAGATGCCATGGGTCACTTTTCCCCTATGAGTCAACAAGCGCGAGCAGGAGCAAAACCCGATGCCGTTTGTTTAGTCGTTGGTAGCGTCGCTCAAGGATATCCTAAAAATGACACTGGAGATCTCTTTGTCTCCTTCACTCTACCCATAAATCACTGTCAATATTTTTGGGAAGCCTTTCCGGCAAAAGATGGTCGCACCACCTATTTATTTACCTACTTAGATGCCCATCCTGACCGATTTAGCCTCGAATTTTTCTATGAGGAATATTTGCGCTTGCTGCCAGAATACCAAAATATTTCCCTCGATAAACTCACCTTTCAACGTGCCCTCTTTGGCTTTTTTCCCTGTTATCAAAACAGTCCCCTTAAATTGCCCTTTGACCGTATTTTACCCATCGGTGATAGTAGCGGCAGCCAGTCCCCCCTCAGTTTTGGTGGTTTTGGAGCCATGATCCGTCACTTAAAGCGTTTAACCTTGGGTATTGAAGAAGCCTTAACCCTCGATACTCTCAAACAGAAAGAATTAGCTCTTCTCCAACCCTATCAGCCCAGTTTATCGGTCACTTGGCTCTTCCAGCGCTCTATGAGTTTAAAAATGGAAAGTAAAGACTTTCTTGTGCCTCCCAATGACTTACTCAGTGGTGTTTTTGCCATCATGGAAGAAGCAGGTGATGAAGTCTTATATCCTTTTCTCCAAGATGTAGTACAGTTTCCTGGCTTAACCCAAACCTTACTAAAAACCTGGATTAAGCAACCCATTTCTGTCCTGAAAATCATTCCTCAAGTTGGTTTGTCTACCTTGTTCAATTGGACGCTCCATTATCAGAATTTAGCCAGTTATACTTTCTTGGATTTAGTTGGTAAATCCTTAGAACGCTATCTCAAATTCCTGTCTCCAGAGCAATTATACACCTATCATCGTTGGCTCGATAGTTGGCACTACGGCTCAGGACGGGATTATCACAGTTAATAATCACCAAAATTGTAGGATGAGTTGATAATACACTCTACTGGCTTGATAGTTGCGCTAAGATTACATAGTCATCTAATGCATAGTGACAATCAAAATGTAGTCCTAAATACTGGCGCAGTAAAGGAGTCATTTGTTGCTGTGGCGAGAGGTTATCTCTGGCAAATTTATAAAAATCAGTGCCAGACATAACCGTTTTACGATCGGTTACAGACAGATATTTATATTGAACTAACCTTAAACCTAGAGTATCTAAAAATTGATCGATCGCAGCCAACTCTTGCAGGCGATCGCTGGGATCTGTATAAGTCATAAGATTTCCATAGTTTTTTATCTTGAATCGTGAGGATAACATATCCTTGAGGTTTAAGAGCATTGTGGAATATTTTAGGGTAGGTCTTTTCAGAATTATTTCGCAAGTGAGGATCGGCAAAAAAGCAATGGGAAATGGTAATGAAGTCAAAAAAATGTTTTGGAATTTTAGCCGTTTGGTGAGCGTAGTCGAAAAAACTAGAGGTGTCAAAGCGAAAATAGGTATTCAAGTTCTTGTTTGCCATATATTTTCTCCAGAATTGCAAGCCCCGATATTGTAGGTCTTTCTGCTGCTCCCAAGAATAGTACGAAATATGCATTGGAGGAGTCGGGAAAAATCCATTACTACTTTGTAGTAATAAGGCTAATCCATAAATAATGGTTCCTGGACCAGCGGCGATATCTAGAATATTGATATCATTCGGTAGTAAGCCGAGTTGATAAATCAAAAACCAGGTTAAATAGGCGGAATAAACATTTTCTAAGAAGTATCGAGTTAAATAGACATGGGCACTGAGCTGAAAGTTGTATTTTGGATCTTTGCCCAATTTAAGTTGATTTAAGTCATGAATTGATTCGGTGAGTAATTCATCAAAATTTGGTCTGTTTTCTAGCCGAGTGTACTCTTGCTGTAAGAACTCAGCTAGGGAAGCTTCAAAATCATTAAAAGTTCGGGGTTCAATTCCTGTACATTGCCACAAATTTGGATCTAGCTCAATAATCTTAAAGCTTTGGGTGACATATTCAATAAACTGGGCATTGGGCGTTAAGTGTTGTGGCTCAAATAAATTAGCAAATTCTTGAATATCTAACGGTCGAGAAGATTGAAATTCTGATAATTTTCGTTTTAATGTTGAGATTTCTTGCTTTTGCTCTTGGCATAATTGCTGAGTGTGTTGCCGATCGCGATACATTGTTTCTAAGCAGGACAGTTTTTCACCAGAATTCTGTATCTCTTGCAACCATTTATCTGCCTGCCGGAAATTTCCCTGTTCGAGTGCATGGCGAAACTGGCACGATCTCGACCATCTTTGCATCCGCTTAATTATAATCCGCATCCACTTAATCATAAGTAAATCCGTCTTTTCCTTCTCTGACCTCTACATTATACTCCTGTAATGTAACAATTAGTTGCTGTTGAAATTGCGAATAATGCTCTTGTTCTGAACGATACCACCAATCGTACTTGTCTTTGAGAGCGATCGCCTGTTCGCGGGTACTCGCAACCAGAGATTTCCGACTATTCTGGTGGAAGGCTTGAATCACGACGCGATCGACCAAAGCTAGTTTCTGGATAAAAGAAGGAATATGCTCGGCAAAAATGGGCAATAAAGGCGTAATGGTGACGGAAAACTTAATTTCATGACCAGATTGATAAGGAATACCATAGCGCAGTTTAGCGATCGCTTTTAGTCTTGCGGGAATACTGGGAGATTTGGGTTCAAAATCTTTCCTAACCTGCTCGCTACCAGTAGGAATACTCATATTGATTCGCAGTCGCTTAAACTGTTGCAACAGATCCATATCCCGAACAATCATTGGGCTGCGCGTTTGAATCACTAAGGTGGGCTGATATCGAACCATTACAGCTAATAATTGTCGCGTTAGCTGTTGTTTGGATTCTATCGGTTGATAGGGATCGGTCACACTGCTCATATAAATAGTGGGAGCGCGATCGGGATTGGTTTTATACCACCTTTCCAAATCTTGTTCTAAAAGCTCCACGCTATTTTTCTTAACAATCGCCCAATTTCCCCAATCTTGACGCATTTTTTGATTAGGACTAAAGGCTGCTGCATAACAATAGCTACAACCATATTGACATCCACGATAGGGATTTAGAGTAAAGTCATAAGCGCCGATATATCCACTGGCCTGAGTTAAAATTGATCGAGCATTTTGCTGATAAATATTAGCTCGACCAAATTTTTCTCGAACAACAGTACCTTCACCTTCTGAATATCCTGCATAAAGACACTTGCTCATCATACAGCAGATGATTCTATTGTAGGGTCGTCACTAACATACTCTATAGGATAAACTTATTTTAACTCCTTAGCGCGACCCCCTCCAGTTTTTTCGACCCAAATGGCATTAAAGTTATTCAACATTACCTCAGTTGGATTAATCGTTTCATCACTTCCCATGGGTTGAAAAACGGCATTTACATTGGGATAAACAAAAAAGGGAATCGAAATTCGACTTTGCTCGAGTTTATGCATTACTTCATGGGGCGTACTAACAAATAACCCATTAGTCCACAGTTGCAACATATCACCTAGATTAACGACAAAAGCATCATCTAAACAGATGGCATCAATCCAAGCCTCTTTTGTGTAGACGCGCAAGGAAGGATTAGGGAAATATTCCTGGATTAAGATCGTGAAAATACCATTATCAGTATGTTTGCCAGCAATACCACCTTCAGGAGGATAATAAATGGTGCGGTGGATTAAAATCGGTTCATCAAAATAGGAATCAAAGTAATTCGCTTCTTTCCCTAAAGCAACTGCTAATCCGTGCAACAGATGAGGAACAATTTTGCTCATAATTTCCCCTTGAAGCTGATAATGATAAGAGGCAAAGCCGGGAGAAACGATATCATCAGGGATCAGAGTTCTCCCGGTAAAAGGTTGATCGGAAGAAGGACGTTCTATACCCAAATCAAAGATTGCTTTGGGATCGGGGCCAACATCTTCATGTAAGGTTTCACCATACAGAGGACTGTAACCTCTACAGGTTTGAGGATAAATAGTTTGTTTGTCTTGACTGTAGGCTTGTTTGATTTCTTCAGGTAATTGGAAAAAGTGACGAGAAGCCTCTATGGTTTTCTGGACTAATTCGGGGGAGATACCATGATCTTTGAGATAAAAAAATCCATGCTCTAAGCAGGTTTCATACAGTCGTTTGTGTTCTTCATTTCCGGATGGAGAACTGAGGTCTTTGAGTTGTTCTAATGAGATTATCGGTAAGGTATCCATTGATCATCCTCTTTATTGATTGATAGAAAAAGATTCTCTCTATTGTTTTAATTCCTGGGCGCGCCCTGAACCAGATTTGTCAACCCAAATTGATTGAAAATTATCTAACATCACATCAGTAGAGTTAATAGTTTTATCTGTTCCCATGGGTTGAATCAGTGTATTGTGATTAGGAAAGACAAAAATGGGGATAGAAATCCGACTGTGAGGAAGTGTATGAATCACTTCATGGGCAGTACTAACCAACAAACCATTCGTCCAATACTGCAACATATCGCCCAAGTTGATAACAAAAGTATTTTCTAAACAGTCAGCATAAATCCAACCTGTTTGAGCATAAATCCTGAGAGAAGGATCTGAGAAATACTCTTGAATCAATATCGTAAAAATCCCTGTATCGGTATGCTTACCTGCACTTCCCAAGTGGGGAGGATAATGAATCACTCGATGAATTAAAATAGGGTCATCAAAATAAGGGTCAAACCAATGGGGTTCTTTGTTCAATGCAACAGCTAACCCTTGTAATAGAGGAGGAACTACTTTATTGATAATTTCCTCTTGAAGTTGATAATGGTATGAGGCAAAACCAGGGGCAACTTTATTATCGGGGATTAGGGTAGATCCAGTAAATGGTTTGTCAGAAGGAGGACGTTCTAAGCCTAAATCAAAGAGTTCCTTCGGATCGGCACCAGTCTGTCCATTCAGGGTTTCACCATATAGGGGGCTATAGCCTCTAGAGGTCTGAGGATAAACGGTTTGTTTGTCTTGACTGTAGGCTTGTTTGATTTCTTTGGGTAATTGAAAAAAGTGACGAGAAGCTTCTATGGTTTTCTGGACTAATTCGGAGGGAATACCATGATCTTTGAGATAAAAGAATCCATGCTCTAAACAAGTCTCATAGAGTTGTTTATGTTCTGCATTGCCGGATGGAGAACTGAGATCTTTGAGCTTTTCTAATGAGATTATGGGTAAGGAATCCATTGATCATCCTCCTTTCTTTATACCCAGGGACAATTAAAAACACTATCTTTTATTCAATTATGAGTCGATATTCGTACAGTTTCTGATAGTAAGGCAAGCAAAACTCATAGGCTTTTTGTAAGTGTTCATTGTCTTCAATGCTCACAGGGTCTTTTTTTGGGTATTTTTCAAACCCTCGACTTGATTGTACCTCACTATGCCAACTTCCTTCCCATTGATGGATTTCGGGTGGTACTTCCTTCTCCCAGGTTAAGGATTGCGGTATAAATGGAATCCCCACAGCTTGGCAGTAACCTTTCACGGTAGCCTCTGGTTTTTGGATTAAGTCATCGGAGTCAATAACCGGAGGGGTTTTTCCTCGAACGGTTTTCACTTGTTCAAATAATTGGTACAGTTCTGCATACCCAGCTTCATGGAGCTGGAAATCTGGCCAAATGGTAAAGAGAGAAGGGAGAGCTTTGGCGGGATGGCGAATAATAAAGGTGTGGTCAAAGTGAGAGATAAAGTCTTCATCGGCTCGATCGCAGATAAAGCGAGCCATGTCTTTGATAAAAACGGGTTGGTGTTGAGCTTTATCGGTTAAGTCCTGAAGTAACGGTTGGAAGTTATAAGCTGAATTCATTGCTACTTCTGGATAGCGATCGCTCTTTCTTTCCTCGCTATAGTGGAAATACAAACCAAAAGGTTCATCCAACACCAGAAAGTCCCCCCTCTGTTGCATCATTCGTTCAAAAGCTGTTGAAGTGGAGCGCGGAACCGCCCATAAAGCGAGTATTTTTTTCATGAGAACTCTCCGTTCAAGTCGCGAATAAGGCGATCGCGATCAGGGCAAAACCCATCGCGATCGCCTGTTTGAGGGTCATGGTTTCTTGTAAGACCACAACGGCTAGGATAATGACCACCAGAGGATATAGAGCAGAGAGGGGAGCGACAACAGACACGGAGCCTTTAGATACGGCTTGGATGTAGAACAGCACTCCCAAAAAGTTGAGCATTCCGGCGATAATGGCTAGAATTGCACCTTGGGGATGGGTTTCTAGGCGATCGCCCAGATTAGCAAAGATTAGAGTTGCCAATATCGCTCCCCCTAATCCCTGATAGGCGATCGCACTTTTGGCACCAATATATTGGTTGGATAATTTGGGCAAAAACGCCCAACCCCCCCAACAGAGAATTGCCCCCAGTGTCGGCCATAACCATTCTTTCATCCGTATCTCATTTACTCTTTATTGATAAATAGCGATCGCCTCACCCAAAACATCCACGATCGGCTCTACACCTAATCCTGGAGCATCTGGGGCAACCGTTTTACCCCCTCGATTGCGCGGGCCACCGGTTGCAGTATCCACTGTTAACATCTCATGGCATAACCACGTCGCTCGTAAGTGGGTGGGTGGCGTAGACTGGGCTAAATGCACCGATCCAGCATCTCCAATGACACTGCCCCCAGTGACTTCAATATTCATGCGAATGCCCGTTTCTACACAGAAATCCCGGATGCGCTTGGCCTTGGTTAATCCACCCACACGACCAATCTTCAACCCGATCGCCTCACAAGCATTATCTGCTTGAGCGCGAACAATATGACCATAGGCTTGAATGCATTCATCTAAGATAATCGCATGATTCGTCAGCCTCCGCAGTTGCAAGCACTCTTCATAAGTTTCACAGGGTTGTTCAAAATAAAGAATCGGCTCTTTCACCGCATTCATCACCCGCATCCCCTCATCCACCAACCAAGCTCGATTCACGTCAAAGGTTGCCGTTTCATCTGGGGGTAAATACGCACCAATGGCTTTAATCCGCTCAATGTCTAAGGCCACATCCGCGCCAATTTTACAGGTATGCACCTTTTCCCCCCTGGCTTGACCCCGTTTAATTGATTCAATCATGCCCTCTGGGGTATCGGTGGGCACAGAATTTTGAATCGTAATTTCTTGGTCAATGCGACCACCAAACAGTTCGCACAGAGGAGATTCTGTGAATTTACCCAGGATATCCCAACAGGCCATATCTAAAGCTGATTTGATGTAAGGATGACCGGGTAGAGCCATATCCATCGTCCGATAAACCACATCAATACGACGGGGATCGAGTCCAATCAATTGGGGGGCGAGTTCCTCAATTCCCGCCCGAACTCCCCTCGGAAATGCAGGTAAATAGGTGGAACCCCAAGGGCAGCCTTCCCCCCAACCCCGGATACCTACATCGGTGTCCATGGCTATGATGGTGGAATCGAGTTTGTCGAAGTATAAGCGTCCTCCAGAAAGTCGATACGGATGCTCTAGGGGTAAGGTGACTTGATAGACGGTAATTCGAGTGATTTTCATGGGGTTTTGGGGTTTAGTTGAATCGGAAAGTAGGGATTAACTCAAATGATTCAAGATTTTGGTTAACACTGGAAGTTTGACTCGACGACCAAAATCAAAGGATTTAATTGTGTTGACAATTTCTGGATTGGGTTGATAGGAGGTGATGTTATCAAACACCCAACTGGTGCCACAACTCCAGCGAATGACATCTACGATTAATTCGTCGCTTAATCCCATATTTTTGCCCAAGTGGTTGGCTTCGCCCAGGATTAAGTAGTTGATATAGGCCATAAAATCCGTTAGCGATCGCGCCATATCCATTAAAATTGGATCGTCTAAGGGTTCGGGTGCGGGATACTGGAGTTCGTAGGGACGGGGTTTGATGCGACCAAATATATCGCTGATTTTTTCCTCAGAATGGACATAGGTGCGATTCAAACCGTAGGGAGAGGATGCCGTAAATCGTGGCACTCTCAGGTTAACGCCATTGTCTTCTTCAATCAGTTTAGTAACTTTGACATGATTATCATGGGCATCATATTTTTGCCCGGCTTCTCGATATCTCTCTTCTACGATGCGACCGATGGGGAGGGGTACATTCAGCTCATCAGCTAAGTTTACTGTTAAGTCCGTATCTTTAACGGTGATTTCTAAGGAGCAGGAATAGTCGTAACTACCGTCAAAAATAAAGGGGGTAACTTGCTCTGCTACGAAGCTACTGCCTTGGGAAGATCGGATTAAATCCCACATCCACAGCAGGGGAATGCCATAGATCTGACCAATCATCAGCACTTCACCCACGGTAACCATGCCGGTGTAAAAGAGCAGGTTCGTTAATAGTTTGACGGTTTGCGCTTCGCCGATGGTATTGCTGACAAAGAAGGAAATTTGCCCCATGGAGTCGAGGGATGCTTTACTCATGTCGTAGCCTTGGCGATCGCCGCTCACATAGAAGCTGACGTTACAAAAGTCAACCCCCATATGCGATAAATTACTAACCGGCGACTCCAAGCTGAACAGTCCTTTTTTCGCCGCTTCTTGGGCAATATGTTGGGTATTGTGGTAGTCCGTTGTAGAGAAGTCCATCCACGTTGTCCCCGGTCTCATCCCTTCTACGGCTCCATTTTGCCCTAACATGTTCTCTAAAACATGATGGGGGAGGGGTAAATTGGTAATGACTAAATCTGTCCCCTGAGCCGCTTCTTTCGGACTATTTTTCCAAATTGCTCCTTTGGCTATCACGGGTTCAGCCGCTTCTTTGTATTTATCATAAACCTGAACGTGATAGCCTTCTTTGAGCAGTTGATAGATCATCTGTTTGCCCATCGCGCCTGTGCCAATATAGGCAATTTTTTGCTTACTCATTCTTCTGGTTCTTTTCTATTGCTTAAGGATTATTTTCAGGCGTAATCACTACTTTCCCAAAAAAGCTTTTGCTTTGAAAAAATTTCTGAGCTTCTTGCATTTGACTTAAGGGGAAGCTCTTAGCGACTGGAGGTTTCAATAGACCTCGCTCGATATATCCGAGCAAGTTCTGAAACACTTGGGGTTCATAACGGTTACCTCCATGCATCTCTACATCTTTGTAAATCAGATCTCGCAAATCTAACTCAACCAGCGGGCCTGCAATTGCCCCAGAAGTCACGTACCTTCCGCCTACCACAAGACTTTTGAAGATCAGACTAAAGTATTTTCCGCCCACTACATCCGCAACTACTGTGATTTCATGCTTCCCAACATTAGAAGCGAGTTGTTCATCTCGGCAATAAGCATAATCAGCCCCCAACTCCTTAGCTAAATGCTCTTTGTTCGCTCCCACAATTGCAATAACAACTGCTCCTCTAATTTTGCATAACTGTATTGCTGCACTACCCACACCACCGGAAGCTCCTGTAATCAAGACTGTATCTCTCGCTGATACTCTCGCCTTGGTTAACATATTTTCTGCTGTAGAATAAGCACAGGGCACGGTTGCCAACTGAGTATCTGATAAGTTTGAATGGATGGGGTACGCATTAGTCGCAGGAACTACAGCATATTCAGCAAATCCCCCATCAAGTTCGCTACCCACATACTGATATGCTGCGAATTGAGCAGTACGAATCCAAGGATATACAATCACCCGTTGATTAAGGATATCTGGGGTGACACCTTCACCTATTCCGACCACTTTTCCAACGATATCAGCTCCCTGAATACGTGGAAATTCGACTCCTAGCTGATTCCAGGTTGCTTTTCCTCCCTCGTTAGTCTTGGTATCTTGCAGAATCTCTTGAAACCCTGCATCTGCTGCATACCAACCTGTACGGGTATTGATATCTGCATTGTTGATGGAACAAGCTCCTACTTGGATTAATATTTCTCCTTTCTGGGGGGTCGGTTTAGGAACTTGAGTATAAACTAATTGTTCAGGCCCGCCATATCCGTTCAGAACAACAGCGTTCATTAACTCTGTCATAGTTCTTGATTTCCTTTTCTATTTTTGCATGAAGCCCTGCTCCACGCTAGGTTAACCCGTTGCTTCGAGCAACTTGACTTCTAGTAAAGGAGCAGGGTGAGGGAATCTCTACAGAACCTCAAACGCCCAGTAATGAGCGCCTTCTTCGGCAATATAGGGACCGTCAATGATGGAGCTAACGAGCTTCACTTTCTTTTCAGCTTGCAGGCGATCGCACACTTCCTGAAAATTCGTGCTATCGTAGTAGCTTTTACGGGTACTCACCACGACTAAACCACCGGGCTTAGTAAACCGGATCATCTCTTCTACAGCAGTGGGCGGCACATGGCCAAGAGTAAATACCCCGCAACTGATCGAAGCATCATATTGATTATCCGCATAATATTTAATGCGTTGGGTTAAATCACAGGCTGTTCCCCCTTCCAGCTTTCGATAGGAATTAGTTTTTGCAGCCGCTTCAACCATACCTGGGGAAATGTCAAATCCATCGATATTTTTATAGCCTCTCCGATGTAGGGCTATACCCACTAATCCTGTACCACAACCTGAATCTAGGATTTGAATTTCTGGATCGCGCAAATTTAGGAATTTGCCCAATTTTTTAGGCAATAAGTCAAAATAGGCAGCAATGTATTCTGGGCCACAATATTCTTCGTTTTGTACATCACGGTCATAGTTCCTACACCATTGGTCATAATACTCTTTGAGGTCTTCTGTTTCTCCAGAAAGCTTGTGGGCTTCCTTGATCGCATCAAAACTGCTTGGGTCATTCGTAGTTGTGACTTGACTCGTTTGGCTCACAATTTTGTACCTTAAATAACAACTTTTGATATATCTCTCGATATTTCTCGAATTGAGGGCTATTTATGCTTCCTATTAGCCCGGCCTTATCAGACCAAGGTTTGTGCCGTTTGTCAAGCAGTTGTCCAAATTTAATCAGAAATTAGGTAAGGGGGAGGTAAAAGGCAAGAGGGAATGGGCGATCGCCGGTTCAATGAACAATGAAAAATTGACCCACATCGCCCCATGGCGCACCTGATAAAATAATCAATGACCCTTCCCGGTATCTGCAATTATGTTAGCCACTTCCTCCGCCTACAAAATTACTTGGGAAAAATTACCAGACGACTTCCAACTGCCCGACGATCCTGTGGACAATATTTATCAACCTGCCCTAGCTGCGGCCTTAACCGAAAGCTTAAATCAAGCCGGAAAATTATCTGAAAATTCCCTCACTCCCACCAACTACGGCATCTGCGCCACCGTCAATGGCAAAATGGTGGTTAAAGCCCCTGATTGGGCCTATATTCCCCAGATCCGAGTAGACCGTCAAGAAGTCAGTCGTAGCTATACCCCAAACCTACAAGGAGATCCACCAGTCATTGTCCTAGAATTCTTATCGGAGACCGAAGGGGGCGAATATTCCACAAAATCCACCTATCCCCCAGGCAAATATTTCTATTACGAGCAAATCTTGTGCGTTCCCAACTATGGTATTTTTGACCCCAAAACCGGAGAATTAGAACTCCGTCATTTAGGCAACCAGCAGCGCTATGCTCTCGCCTCTCCCAATTCAGAGGGACGATTTTGGATACCGGAAATGGATTTATATCTAGGAGTGTGGCAAGGGTGTCGCGAAACGCTAGAGACGTACTGGTTGCGCTGGTGGGATGACCAAGGAAATCTTATCTCCTGGAGTACAGAGAAAGCGGAGCAAGCAGAGCAACGAGCCGAAGCCGAACGGCAACGGGCTGATGCTG
>DDLS01000185.1 GCA_002340255.1 Cyanobacteria bacterium UBA2566 | reverse complement strand
TTACTCCTACAGTCGTTCGAGTTGTAGACCCATCATGATTGTCCCAATCTTAATTAAAACGACTATATCAATATTTTTTCTCGTACAGCGCTTTGCGCTGTTATGAGTGACAGCGTTGAATCCTCAAAGCTATGTACCAAAAGCCTATTCCCTATTCCCTATTCCCTATTCCCTAGCGCAAAGCGCTATAAATCTAAGGAAGCCAGTCTTGATCGAGTAATTGTTCAAGATCGTAAGGACAGTTTTCAGGGAAATCGACTATCATTCCTGTCTTTTTACTGACATATTTTAATGCTTTTTGATAAACTCTTGACTGATTTTCTGCCAAATGATTTCGTAGATTTTGGGTTAAATATTCGTGAAGTTGGGTTCTAAAACTCATGATTTCAGCTTGCCAATGATTGGCATTATAATCATATTTTTCTTGCCAATATTGGAGAAGAAGTAAATGTCTGATAATTTGTTCGAGAAAACTCTCAACAGTTAATCTATCTCGGCGACCCACGGATTCTAATTCCTCAATCAAATGCTCTAAATCGAGACGATCGAGTTGTTTGTTTTTTAAGAGTTTCAAGGTTTGAGAAAACCATTCTTCATTATCAATCTCATAAAGATGACTTAATTGATCGATCTTAGTCATTTCTTTAATTCCAATTACTAACAGCGAGATGCTATATTAATGCTACATTAATTATTTTTCAGGTATTCAAAAACCGATTTATCGCCAATGTCTGGGGGAATGGGTTGGATCAGTTTTCGCCCAGCAAAAATCAGAAAGAGGAGGCTCCAGGCTGCTAACATGATTTGTTGAGCTTGCAGGGGAAGAGTGCCAAAGAGAACACCGAGGAGGAGAATGGGAACTAGGGGTGTGAGTAGTTTGGTTTCTAGACGATGGAAACAGAAGCCTTCCTTGAAGTAAATGCCGGTGAGGGAGGCAAAGGTAAATCCAATACCGAATAAGGTCAGAGGTTGAGTATATACCGTAAGAGCGAGGGGTTGCGAGCTGTTGAAACTAAGGATAACACCCGAAATTGTGCCAATAATCAGAAACCCTTGTAAGAGGCGATGGAGGATAGCCATATAAATATGGATGGTGAGCAGGCTAACCCCTAATGCGAGACAGAAGAGGAAATAGAGGGGAGTGAGCCAGAAGAGAGTTTCTGGGTTACGATCGGGCCAGAGAGTGAGGGTAGTGGCGATCGCCATACAGACAGCCGCAACGGTTAACCCAGCCCGATAAATGACCACCCCTTGGCGATCTTCTTCGGTAATGGTAAAGCTACCAAATTGACCTTGATAAATGGGTTGTTCTACATTAGTTGTCATCAGGGTTACTTCAACATCAGTTAAAAATACTATATCGGCATCTTTTTGCTCCTGCCAACCCAGGCCAAGAAACCAGGTTTTTACGAGAACCTGGGGCAAGAGCCAAAAATCTGGTCAGAAACCCAGTTTCTACTCTCCGCAGGGAGGCTAAAGAGTTTCTCTGGCTAGGCGATCGCATATCCAGAGAACTGACGCAAGAAAGGCGAATGGGAACCGAGAACAATATTATCCCGATCGACACCGCTTTCTCGCAGGCGTTCCGCGATGTTAATTTCCGTGTTATTGCGCTGTATCCAGATTTTTCCATCCTTGATATCGATATGGACAAACACCGCATAGACATATTTTCGCTCGTGCCAACCGACATCGAGCAGCAGGTAGTGGTCATGGTCGCGATCGCAAATAATTTCTGCATCCACTCCAGGAGTCGGATTTCCCTGGCTATAACTGTATAATTCAGTTAAGATCTCTTCAATCAATTGCCGATATACATTTAGGTTATCCATCTGACAATCACCTCATTTGGAGGGTCGTAAACCAGTAATTTAATTTGATGTTTCTGAATAACAGACTGAGCGAGTAAAGACTGAAAAAAGGTATCATGAATTTCCTGGGGAACAGCCAAATAAAGAATCCGGGAGGGTTCTAAATTTTCTAGGGCGACTTGATAATTGATGAACTGTCCAATGGCTAGATGAAAACCGAACATCAGAGAATCACTAGCAAACGTTTTAATTTCAACCGCAATCTTTTCTTCACCCTTTTCAGCAGCTAGGATTCTTTCCGCACCTAAATCAATATAAATTTGTGAATCCCCAAATTTCAAGCTAAGAGGATCGGCAGTAATTGTCCAACCCTCTTTTTCTAATCCTACTCTAACAACATCATGAAAGCGATCCTTCGCGCTCATCGATTAAACTCCACAGCCAGAGGTCTAAAAAAAGAGTTTTAGGAAATGGCTACTGATTTATGGTATTTTTCTATAATACTAAAGATACCCTTGTATGAAAGGCATACAAGGCTGTACAACTAAATTATCTCTCTTCTGTCAGACTTTCAAAGAGTGACAGACGAGAGATATATCCTTACTTAGGAGTAGAACGGTAGTGTGGTTTAACTTTAGTCCCATCAGCTTTGGTATGGGGTTTCACATAAACTTTCTTTTTGCCTTCCTTGGTTTTTGCCATAATGGCTTCTCCTTAATATTGAATACGATTCTGATTGTAGCACTTACATTTTTATTTGTGGCAAGTGGAAAACGCAAGAAATCACCTCTGATTTCTTGTTTAAAAACACCTATCTCCTCGATTTTCTGCCACTAGCTGAACCTCTATGGAAGATCGACTAACCTGAAAGTATGGCAATAATAGAGAGAAGACCAACAACAGAGGTAGCAAACATGGCTGTTCCGAATCTGAAACTGATGGAAGCAGTGGAGGATCTGGGGTATCGGGTAACCGTTGGAGATGTGTCCACCCGCACCGGGTTTAATGTGGCGGAAACCCAGCAAGCGCTTTTAGCTCTCGCCGCAGATGCGGGGGGACATCTCCAGGTGGCTGAGTCTGGCGATATTGCCTATCTGTTTCCGAAAAATTTTCGCACGATTCTACAAGGGAAGTTTTGGCGCTTGCGTTGGCAAAAGACGCTACAGCAAATTGGGCGGATTTTGTTTTATTTGGTGCGAATTTCCTTTGGTATTTTGCTGATTTTATCGTTAGTGCTGATTTTAGTGGCGATCGCCGTCATTGTCATCAGTCTGCAAGCGTCGCAAGAAGGAGACTCCGATGGCACAGGGAGTCGGAGATCAGTGGGTTTCTTTTGGTTTCCACTCCATTTAGGGGATTTGTTTTGGATGTTCTCTCCCGACTATTCCAGCCCAAAGCGTCATCAGCGCTCGTCGTCAGAAATGAACTTTTTAGAGGCAATTTTTTCCTTTTTATTTGGGGATGGTAACCCAAATGCCCATTTAGAACAGCGTCGTTGGCAGGCGATCGCAGCTACAATCCGTTCTCAACAAGGAGTCGTGGTGGCTGAACAGATTGCGCCCTATTTGGACGATCTAGGTAAGGGGTACGATCTCGAATATGAAAATTATCTGTTACCCGTTTTGGTACGCTTCAATGGTCGTCCCGAAGTCACTCCAGAAGGGGGAATTCTTTATCAGTTCCCCGATTTACAAATTACGGCCACTGAGCAAGCTTCAACAAGCTATTCTTCCTATCTCCAAGAGAAGAAATGGCGATTTAGTGCCGCCAGTTCAACCCAAATTATATTAGCGATCGGCTTAGGAGCCGCCAATCTAATTGGGGCATTAGTCTTGGGAAGCTTATTGGCAGATGGCACAGTAGCGGCTGAATTGGGGGGATTCGTTGCCTTTGTCCAATCTATTTACGGTATTTTGTTAGCCTATGGTGTTGGATTTTTAGCCATTCCCCTGATCCGTTATTTCTGGTTGGGACAAGCCAATGGGAAAATTGAACAACGCAACCAAACTCGCCGCGATCGCTACTCCATGCTCTGCGATCCCACCCCAGAAGTACAGCAGAAACTCGACTATGCTGAACATCTGGGCAAAAAACAGGCGATCGTCCCTGACGATCTCGCCTATACCACCGAAACCGATATCTTAGAGCAAGATATTAACCGACTTACAGGAGACCCTTAGAAGCCTTTCCCTAGGTCGATCTCGTGTGTTTGGGGAAAAGAAAGCAACAAGCCCACCGGCCCGCGTTTTTTCCAAGAGACTTTTTGGGGTTTACCCAAAGCTTGGGTTACCCGGTCTAATAGGATCGCAACTAACACAATACTGATCCCCCCAACAGCCGCTAATCCCACATCTAAACGACCAATGCCTCGTAATACCATTTGACCCAGACCTTCGACAGAAATCATCGAAGCCACAACGACCATGGAGAGGGCTAAGAGAATGGATTGATTCACACCAGCCAGGATAGTGGGTAGAGCGAGGGGAACTTGAGCTTCCCAGAGGACTTGGTTGGGAGTCGAACCAAAAGCGATCGCCGCTTCCACCACTTCCTTCGAGACTTGACGAATCCCCAGATTGGTTAATCGAATTAGGGGTGGCACAGCAAAAATCAAAGTTACAATGACTCCAGGGACTTCTCCAATACCAAAGAGCATGACCACAGGAACCAAATAAACAAAGGAGGGCAAGGTTTGCATGGCATCCAGAAGCGGCCGCAAAATGGAGTCAAAGCGATCGTTTCTGGCGGCTAAAATGCCAATCGGTAGGCCAATCAGAATACAAAACGTCACCGCACAAATTACCAGGGATAAGGTGGTCATTGCCGGTTCCCAGGTTCCCAATAAGCCAATTCCTACCATGGCAACTAAACTATAGATTGCAATGGCAGAACCACAAAATTGCCACACCAGCAACCCTAAGAAGATTAAGAATAAAGTTGGAGGAATCGCCAACAAACCCACTTCAATCCCATTCAGGACAAAGGCAAAGGGAACTCTAATGAGTTGGAAAACCGGGCGAAATTGATCGACCAAAAAATCGACAAAATTGGAAACCCAATCCCCTAGGGGCAGGGTATACAGTTGAAAAGGGTCAAGTAAAACCGGTGTTTCGCTGATTAAAGAAGGAGAGAAACAATCAATCATGAATTTATGAAACCAAATAACACTATTTTTTGACAGGGGGAGGAAAGGGGGAAGCTAGGTTTGTCCTATTCCCTAGTCCCTAGTCCCTAGTCCCTATTATTGACTCATACTCATTAATACTTCTTTGGGGGTAATGATGCCGTGGAATTGTCCCTCAGGATTAGTGACAGCGATCGCCATCCCAGAATCCGAAAGCGAAAAGGCTGCTTCTAAACAATGGGAATCTTCAATTTTGGGAAAGTCATTAACTATCAGATGAGCTAGATCTTGATTACCATTGTTGAGCGCATACTCAAGACGCTGCTTCTGGAGCAAACCGACCGGAACTTTGTTCTCATTGACAACATAGAGCTGGTTGACTCCTTGTTTTTTCATCTGTTCTAGAGCAACCTCAATTGTATATTGATGCCGATTTAATGGGGTCGTCTTCCGTGCTACTGTGCCAATTTTCAGCACTTGAGCGCGATTAACATCCTGGGTAAAGGCACTCACATAATCATCAATGGGACTTAACACCAAATCTTCAGGAGTGCCTACTTGTACCACTGCACCATCTTTCATAATCGCCACGCGATCGCCAATTTTCAGCGCTTCTTGAATATCGTGACTAATAAATACAATCGTTTTATGCAGTTCAGCTTGCAAGCGAATCAACTCATCTTGCATTTCCCGCCTAATTAAGGGGTCAAGGGCACTAAAGGCTTCATCCATTAGCAAAATTTCTGCATCTGTGGCTAAAGCACGAGCTAACCCTACCCGTTGTTGCATTCCTCCACTCAAAGACGAGGGCAAATAATTGCGCCACTGTTCTAATCCCACTCGCTCTAAAATCTCTATCGCCTTATGTCGGCGCTCCTTGAGTCCCATCCCTTGCACCTTCAACCCATAAGCCACATTTTCTACGACTGTCTTATGGGGGAATAAGCCAAACTTCTGAAACACCATCGCCATTTTAGTGCGACGAATTTCCCGGATTCTCTGTTGACTCGTATGAACCACTTCCTCACCATCAATGTAAATATTGCCCCTGGTGGGTTCAATCAATCGATTAATGCAACGAACCAGAGTTGATTTCCCCGATCCAGATAATCCCATGATTACAAAGAGTTCCCCGCGATTAATTTCCAAGGAAACATCGGCGATACCCAGAACATTACCGGTTTCCTTCAAGATCATCTCACGGTTTGCCCCCTCTCGGAACCTTTGCAAAGCTCTCGAGGGGTGTTTTCCGTAAATTTTGATTAAATTTTCCAGGTGGATTTTGGTTTCACTCATGATGATTCCAGCATAACATCAACAGCACCCTAGAGATCTTTAACTAGAGCGCTGCTGTATACACTATAAACGACGACTTGGTGTTTCTCGACTTTAATGGGTGTGCTGTATTACCAAATAGCCAGGGTCGATCCTATCCTCCGACCCTATTCCCTATTCCCTATTCCCTATTCCCTAGCACTTCGCACTATATCTCTTTGGACGATCATCTGTTTTTGTACTCTTCCATCTTTCTCTTCTGTGCGTCGCCGTCTCACCCCCCATCCTCTGCACCCCTTGAGCTATCCTAGTAGAGTTGCTTATCAACACCTGGTTTGGAGAGCAGAACCGATGAATCCTGAAAATCCCCGCGATCCTAGTCGCCGTCTGCGAGAGAGCGAAGAACAACTCAATCGTCCATCTAGCCCATTTAGCTCTGAGGCGATTAAAGGCCTATTGACAAAAATTCAAACATGGTATCAAGGTCTATCGAATACCGGTAAACTGGTGGTCGCTGGTGTGAGTGTAGTGATTGGCTTTGGATTTCTCAATCTGTTCCTGCGCTTGGTCACTACCCTGATTACCTTAGCGGTATTGGGAGGAGCCTTATACTTAGGTTACAAATTCTTAATTGAATCTGACCCCTCGCAAAATTAAGTTAAAGTGCAAAGAGTTTTGTGTAGGGGAGGAGGCAATAGGTACGAATGGCAATAGGCAATCGGAAAAACCCGATTTTTCCCTTTCCCGATTCACCATATATAGTATTCTCCAGTTAACTTGGATCTATATGGGGGATTTTACAAAATGCACATTGCCTTAACTTGTCACTATTACCCATTACCCATTACCAGGACGTAGCGCTCTATTCAGTTCAAGACTCGACCCTATGGCAAGTTCAACGGCCCCTAAAGAGAGTAACTCTTCTTTCCCTAAGCCACCCCTTAAACTTCGTCGTCCCCCCTTATCCCTGCGACGGTTTAGTGCTTGGGTAGTTGAGGTCTCTATGGTCGTCGTGAGTGCTGCCGTTCCCTATGGTTTGGGGGACTATGCCAAAAATCAAGGGAATCAACCCCCAGTTCCTGTAAATTCCCTGGTGGCTACCGGCCAAGAGACGATCGCCAAAACCCTAGCTCTACAAGTGAGCGATCGCCAAAACCAGGTCTCTCCTCTCACCAACTTACTCTGGTCTGTTGCCTTTATTGCCCCTGTGGCTGTGGCTGGATGGCAGCTCTATCTGCTGGGAACCACCGGCCAAACTTCTCCCAAACTCTGGTTAGGAGTGCGGGTGATCTCGTTTAATGGCGGTGTTCCGGGTATCGGACGGGCTTTTGTGCGCGAGGCGATCGGGCGTTGGGGACTTCCCATCGGCGTAGCTTACGGCATTTGGCGCTATAGTGGAGCCTTTCCCCAATTAGCAATTCTACTGGGTTTATCCGGTTTAATGTTGACCGTGGAAGTCTTTAGCGGACTGTTTGACCGCTATTATCGCGCCTTCCATGACCGCATTGCGGGAACCTATCCCATCTCCGAACCCTTAGCCATCAGCTACACCAGTTCGGAAGAAGACCCTCCGGGCGCTCTGGCTGTTACGCCTAAAACGGGGAAAGAGCAACCCAGTTTATGGGGTTGGATGCAAAATCATCCCGGCATTACCCTGGTGAGTGCGATCGGGTTAGGCTTAGGTTCTGTACTGATCGCATTTGTGGGAACCCAAATTTTTATCCAATCCCAAACCACGGTGCGTGAAGGGGATGCTCAGGATAATCAACTGTTCATCGAACTTGTGCAACATCTCGATCCCTCAGTCGCCAATTCTGCCCAAAAACGTCGCGAGGCAGTCTTAGCCATGGGCACACTCAACGACCCCAAAGCCTATCAATTTCTAGTTGATTTATTAGTTCAGGAAACTGACCCCCGCTTAGTCGATGCCATTCAACAGGCCCTGTTTAGCATGGGGCCGGATGCTCTGCCCTATTTACAACGGGCGAATCTAGCCCTGCAAAAGGACATGGAAACCCTCAGTCCAGGGAGTAGCCAAAAACAACAGAACATTATCCGCTTACGTCTGCGGGCGACCCAACAGGCGATCGTAAAAATTCTCACCATTGACCAGGGAAACCCTAAAAACTTTTCTCTAGCGCAAGTGGATTTAGGTAAAACTTCTGCCCCCGTTGCCTTTGTTGCAGCGATGGAAAAAGCCGACCTTTCTGGGATTAATTTTCGCGGGGCAATCTTATCTCAAGCCAGCTTAAGATGGAGCCGATTTTATGGCGCAGGAGAAGACCAGCGCTTAGGCACGTTTGACGATGAAGTTGCTGATTTAAGCGGTTCAGACTTAAAAGAAGCGGATTTAACCGGCGCAGTCCTCTCCAATGTCACCATTCGCCGTACCAATTTGATTCGCGCTATTTTGAATAAAGCCAATTTAAATGAGGCTCGACTGACTGGCTCAAACCTCAGTAGCGCTCAGTTATCGAGTGCTACACTCGAGTCTGCTTTCTTAGAAACTTCTAGTTTAACTGGAGCCAACTTAAACGATGCTAACTTTTCTTATGCCAACTTACAAGGCTCGCGATTAGGACAAGTTCAGGCGATTTCGAGTCAGTTTAAGTTTGCGAATCTCACGGAAACGACCTGGGAAAATGCCAATTTATCCCAAGCCAATTTCAGCAGTGCCCAATTGCAATCAGCAGATTTTACCGAAAGTCAGTTAATGGGTGTGACGTTCAATAGTGCCCAACTGCAAAATGCTAATTTTGCTGGAGCAGACTTAGTGGATACTAATTTTCAAGGCGCAAAATTAGCCGGTGCGAACTTCGAGGGTGCGGTTTTTGAACCCGTAGTCAAATCGCCCAACAAAGATGAATTTATTGAAAAACAATCTCCTACAACTGAATCTGAGGGATTCGCAGGAGTAGATTTTAGTGAAGTGCAAAATTTAGATGAAAAGCAACTGACTTATCTGTGTTCTCAAGGTGCAATTCATCCCAATTGTGAATAGGGTATATTCCCCTCTGTCTGGGATACAATCAAAAATAACGGAAAACTAGCAGAACATGGGGAACCCACAATGTCAGTAGAAATCACTACCCAGACTCGCCCCGGAACTGAAACGACTATGGAGCCGGAGTGGAACCCCCCCAGTCCGCCCACTGACCTGATTTTTGATGATGGAGAACCCTTGGAAAGTAACCGCCATCGCATTGCCATGAACGTCCTGATCCGATCCTTGCAGCAAGCCTGGAGCGATCGCAATGACTTTTACACGGGCGGTAATATGTTTATTTACTACAGCGACAAAAAAGTTTTCAACAAAGATTTTCGCGGCCCGGATTTCTTTGCTGTTCTTGATGTCGATGGCACCAAACAACGACAGGGTTGGGTGGTGTGGCAAGAAAATGGTTCCTATCCTGATGTCATTGTGGAACTGATGTCACCGAGTACGTCCAAAGTAGACACAGGAAAGAAAAAAGATATCTATGGACGGATTTTCCGCACTCCAGATTATTTTGTCTATGACCCGTTTAAACCAAAGTCCTTACAAGGATGGCATTTAGACACTTCTAAGGGGTATCAGCCCTTGGTTGCTGATGAGCGAGGTTGGTTGTGGTGTGACAGTTTGGGCTTTTGGCTGGGAATTTGGTCAGGAACCATCGACCGAGAGGACGCAGTTTGGTTGCGCTTTTATGATGCTGATGGCAATTTGGTGCAACTGCCAGAAGAAGTAGCGCAACAACGCCTTGAGGAAGCGGAACAAGTGGTTGAGGCGGAACGGCAAAAAGCTGAGGCGGAACGGCAAAAGGCCCAACAAGCTGAACAACTTGCCCAGGAGGAGAGCCAGCGAGCCGAAACTGAACGCCAGCGAGCCGAACGTCTCGCGGAACGATTGCGGGCGATGGGGTTAGATCCAGATAACCTTTAAGTGAGCAATACCTAAAAAATAGACACTGGGTTTCCTGTCAGTATCAATTCTGTGTTTTAACGGTTAGGACTTGGGGAGGGGTAGCATCGGGGGGATAAATCAAATCCACCTGCACCTGTTGGCGATCGCCGGGAGGCAGGGTTAACTCTAATAAAGCCTCTCCCCGTTGTCCTCGCTGTTGCACTAAATGCATATAACGTTCTGTCGCTTGTCCCTGGGAATTTTGATGCACAATTCGCACCGTTCCCCGGAAGAAGATCCGATCTTCGGGAGGATCTAAAAACATTAATAATCCTTGCGTACCATCATCTTTTAAGGGGGTTTGCAAAGAGATAGTAACCTTTTGTGCTTTCTGAGTATTGTTATAAAGGGGCAAAGTTAAATTATATTCAACCCCATAATTCCCATGGCCAAAATAGGCTGTATCTGGATAGCGGGTTAACATGGGAGCGCTTTGGATTTGTCCTGTACCCAGCCGTCCGCGATGGAGTAAGCTTAGGCCGTAGGCGATCGCCCGTCCGGGTTTGGGAATCGTTAAATCCTCAGATTGGGGATTATCGGTTAATGTCGTTGTCCATTGCGAACCCTGGGAAATTCCCGCCACTCGACCATAAATAAACCGAGCGGGGAAGTTGGTGGTTTTATTATCAATGGGAGTCGGTCGTAAATCTCTTGGCCCTGATAAAGTGCCCTTCACCAATAAACTCAGCCATTCTTGCAGGGTTGGCACACGCTCCGTACCATCCGGGTTTTTCGGGGATAGCATCGCTAAATTCGCCACATGAACTGGGCCATCTGTTTCCACCCGCAACAGAGTCGAGCGACCGTTGGAGGTCGGAAGCACGGTTCCCGCAGGAATCGGGAGATTCATCAGTTGTTGAACTTCCCCGGGTTGAATTACTGTCACATCTGGCCAATTCCCTTGTTTTCGACCCCGTAAAACATCGCCTACAGCACGACTTCCAGGGCCAGAAAAGATGGTTCCCAAGCGATTATCTACAATTTCGGGTAAGTCGATAAAAATGGCATCGGGGCGAGTTAAATAACTGGCTCCTTCCAACACTCTGAGAGTAATCGGTTGATTCGTTGGATTATAGACTAGAATTCCTTGAAAGAATGACCGAATTTCTGCTTGTGTTCTAGCACGAGAAATATGATGAGCAAAAATATCAAATCTTCCCTCTAAAGGATAATCTAGGTGGGCTTGAGGGTGCTGCATTCCCCGTTTTGGAAATGTGGATAAGAGAATGCCTTCAGTTTTGACCAGTTCGGGACTATTACTATTAAAAACTGGAACCCGATCCAGTTGACCTGATAAGGGACGAACTTCAGTCGGTTGTAAGTATTCAAATTGTGGCAAGGTAGGAAGCTTGGGAATGGTTTCGAGGGGACTCAAGCGCTCTGGAGGAGGGAGAGGGGGAGGTGTAGGGCTAGGAGTCGGTTCAGGGGTGGGTTGAGCAGTCGGTTGAGGAGCGGGATCGATCGGTATGGGAGTCGGTTCAGAAGGCGGAATCGGAATTTGGGAGAAAATCAACAAAGAAACTAATGGCAGCATAGGCTCGCAGTAGGGTTAATTAGGGAAATATCCGAAAGTGTTATCGTTTTTGGCTCATGATCTAGTCACCTCTTCGTTAGATTTGGGAGAATCCAAGCTGCATGGCTTGAGCCAGCAGAAGGTGACGTACCGATTACCAGTACCTGGCGCTCTACTTAATTTTCTCGGATCTGAATCGAGATCCGGGGAAGTTTCGATCGCCACTGCATGGAACTTTTTCCATTAACCGGATTAACTTTAAACCTATATGATAGAGAAGTTTGAACATTAAGACCAGATCGTGGGATAGAACGCAATGCAACGGATGATAGGACAACCCCAATTTGGATTGGCTCACGGGTTAGCGATCGCCTTAATTTCTGCCACAGTGACCGCCCTCACTGGGTTTAGCCTCCCCGCACAGGCTAACCCTAATTCTCTGTGTCGAGGGAATTTTAGCGGCGGTATGTTAACAGGTGAAGGAACGTGTACCCTTCCCAGTGGAACTCAGTATCAAGGGCAATTAGTGGAGGGCATTTTTCACGGTCAAGGAACCCTACGTTTCCGTAATGGATTTCAATGTCAAGGTACGTTCCGTAATGGTCGTCTGCAAGGGGATGGAGTTTGCTCATTTGGGCGACAATATCGCTATGAAGGGCAGTTTCAGAATGGTCAGCGTCTGGGTCAAGGAGCGATCGTTTTGAGTACCGGAACGCGCTGTGAAGGGACAATTCAGGATCAACAGTTGAATGGTATAGGAACCTGTGTGTATCAAAGTGGTGATCGCTATCAAGGAGCCTTTCGCAACGGTCGTCCTGATGGTCGTGGGGCCCTAAATTTTGCCAATGGAACCCAATGCAGTGGCGCGTTTCAGGATGGTCAATTGAATGGCTTTGGCACTTGTATTTTTCCCAGTGGTAATCGTTATGAGGGTAATTTTCGCAATGGGATGAAACAGGGTTGGGGCGTTTTTACTTATACCAATGGCACGAAATTGGAGGGAAATTGGCAAGCTGGAGTGTTGAAAAAGTAGTGCATTAGACAAGCGAAATGAAGCGATCGCTTTCTTGCGGTTGCAATGACGACTGTTTAACCGGACATCCTATTCTTATCCAAGAGAGTATAGATTGGTTCTTCCCTATCTCCCCCATCTTTTTCTAAAGTATCAAATTAGCTGTGTCACGGTATTACAAGATGGGCGATCTCCTCGATTCACACTCCCTCCGGGTTAATTCCCTGCGCTCTGAGCAACTCAGCCAGTCGTTCAGCCCGTTGGCGTTCCTGCTCTAACTCAGATTCAGCCCTTTCCGCTCGTTGACGCTCAGTTTCCGCTCGCTGCTGTTCAATTCTAGCCCGTTCATCTCCCGTTAATAGCAAATTTCCCTCACTATCCCACCACCGCAACCAAGGCAATTCCATGTTTCCATACTGTCCTTGCCAAATTCCTAACTCTACACCCATGGGGTTAATGGGATAATGACCTCGTTTATTGGCTGCCACTAACTCATAGCGATCTTCGATTAAATGATAAACTTCTACACTCTTTTTCTGCACTTCATAGATGGCGTAAAACGCCGGACGGATGATTTGTTCGTAGACCCAAAATTTACCTGGTTTTTGCCCCTTTTTCCGCACTTGGGATAAAGGAGTGTTATCGCGTTCTTCTGAACCATCTCCTGAGACGAATTCGATCGCTATTAAAGGGGGAATAAATTCCTGCCATAACACATAGGAACGCCTCGCTCTACCCTCAAGAGTGGGAGGAACGTTAGGAACATAAAACCAGTCGGGACATTCCGCGCCTCGTTCTGGAGGTTCTGTCATTCTCCAATAGATACCACAGTCTTGACCGATCGCGTAGCGTTGGTCTGGGTGTAGGCGATCTAGGGTAGATTGAATCGAATCTGTGAGTAAAATACTTTGGGGATGCTCCTGAAAATTTTTCACGAAAGTACCATCGGAATCAGGCAGTTGACTATGGTCGGGAAGGGTGGTAATTTCTGGTTGTGATGATTTGGCGATGGTCATCGGTCAGTGTTCCTCATCGCAGGGCATGGACGACAGTATAACATTTGCACAGTAGGGTAGGCAGGATCAGAAAAGTAGAAGATCGCGATCGCCTGCATCAATGTAATATTTTATTAAAATATGCGTGATTTTGCATAAATAAGACATCATCGCAAGAGTTGCCGAGTCATGCTGTTGGCTTGAGATCCATAGCCGCCACCAAAGAGATTAAAGTGATTGAGAATATGATAGAGATTGTAAAGGGTTTTGCGGACATTATAGCCGGGATTGGGGGGCAAAACTTGATGATAGCCTTGATAAAAAGAAGTAGGAAAACCGCCAAATAATTCGGTCATCGCTAAATCGACTTCGCGATCGCCAATATAAGTCGCTGGATCGAAAATTACCGGTTCTCCAGACACCGTGCAAGCCGCGTTTCCCGACCATAAATCCCCATGAACTAAAGAGGGTTGGGGATGATGATCGCCCAACAGTTCGGGAAGAGCAGCTAACAGTTCCTTCTCTTGCGGAAAATTTCCCCCTCGCCGTTTCGCCAGTCGGAATTGATATCCTAATCGATGCTCCCGATAAAATTCAACCCAATCCGCTGTCCAAGTGTTGATTTGAGGAGTTGAACCAATCGTATTATTGCCATCCCAGCCAAACTCTGGGCGAGGGGGTTTGGCGCTGTGCAAATGTGCCAATTGTCGCCCCATTTCTTCCCAAGATTTGGACGTTCCACCCCCGAATTCTAGCCATTCCAAGACAATATAGGCTGAATTGCCTGCGACTCCGGTACAAATGGGAGTGGGGACACGAATCGTTTGGGTATCGTACATTTGTTTTAAACCCAAGGCTTCAGCATCAAACATTTCGATATCTACAGCGCGATTGAGTTTCACAAAATAGACGCGATCCCTTCCCCGAACTTGATACCCTTGATTAATACAACCCCCACCGACCGATCGATGAGATTGAATTTCAAAGGGTTGGTTGGTCACTTCGCTAATACGATTGGCAATTAAATTCCACATGGCTTGGTTGGATAATTAACAATCAATAATTAAGATAATTATTAATTGTTAATCGTTAAATTATTTAGGTCTTATGGTGACGATACCATAGGCTTCTGGAGAAAGATAGGCACAAGCGGCTGCTTGCAGATCTTCGACTTCTAGAGAACGAATACAAGTGGGATAATTAAGGGCCAAGTTAACATCTTGGAGCATGGCTTGATGATATCCATACAGGTTAGCGCGATCGCTCGGTGTTTCCGTGCCAAAGACAAACCGGTTTGCCACTTGAGTGCGAATGCGTTGCAGTTCTGAATCTTGCAGATTATAGCTCAAAGCCGCCACTTGTTCGGCGATCGCCTCTTCCACTTCGGCTAAATGCTCTGTCGGCAACTGAGCCGCCACATAAAACAACCCTTGGCTATGATACGTTAAATTGGCTGCCATCACGCTAGACACTAACTTCCGCTCTTCTCGCAACTGACGGACTAACCGAGAAGTACGTCCTTGAGAGAGAATCGCACTGAGAATATCAAACGCATAGGTTTTGTCTTGAGCTAAAGCACCCGGAACCCGCCACACCATCACTAACCGTGCTTGCTGCAAACTCGGATCGACAGACTCTCGGCGTTCAATACCCGTAAACGGCGCTTCGCTTAAGCCATTAAAAGGGGCAGTGTCTGAAAACTGCCCTAATCTTGGTGTAACGGGTTCTGACGCTTTCAACCGTTCCCCAGATACCGTGAGCGTACAACTATCAGCCACAATTTGAATCAACTCGTCCACCGGCAAATTCCCCACCACCGCAGCAGTGAAGTTGTGGGGTTGATAATACTGCTGATGAAACTCTCGCATTTGCTCTGGTTTCAGACTGTCAATCACCGCTTTTGGGCCTAAGACTGGGCGACGATAGGGTAAATTTTCAAAGGCTAATTCCATTGCCTTTTGATAAACTCGGCGACGGGGATTATCTTCGGATCGATGAATTTCTTCAATCACCACTGAGCGTTCCCGTTCAAAGGCTTCATCGGGAATTGTGGCATTGAAGATCACCTCAAACTGTAGGGGGGCTAATTCCATAAAGTCTTGAGGCGCAGTGGTGATATAGAATTGGGTGTAATCTTGGCTCGTCAAGGCGTTGGTAACTGCACCTCGTTCTTCGATCCGGCGCTCAAATTCACCCGGAGGCAGACTAGGGGTTCCTTTGAAGATCATATGCTCTAGGAAGTGAGCCATGCCATTGATGGGGTCTGATTCTACCGCAGAACCGACTGGGAGCCACAGGCTTAAATTCACAGCATCCACAGGCATTTGCTCGGCGACGATAGTTAGTCCATTGTGCAGGTGACGCACGGTGGGAGAGATGCACCGTCCTGGAGTAGCAGACCTAAGCAAGGTTGAAGTCATTGAAGAAAAGTATCACAAGGTACAAGGTTCTTTTTCTATGGTAAACAGTTCTGCCAAAACTGGGATGTATTGATTCATAAGTTTCATGGAAAATTAGCATACGATCGCGTGGATCGCGTTCAGAGCGGCGATCGCTCCCGGACTCCAGAAAGGCTATAATTAAAGCCAAAGCAAGACGTGAGGCTCTGATGAAATGGTAGATAAACCAACAACTCCATTCATTGAAGAAGACTCTCTCTATCCAGACAGTGATGGTCAACCTGTGGGTGAAAATACCATACAATTCCGTTTGATTATGATGCTCCAAGGAGCATTGGATGCTTTGTTTAAAGATATCCCCGATGTGTTTGTGGCTGGAGATTTATTTTGGTATCCCGTGCAACTTTCATCGGAGGAAATAGAGAATCAGGAAGAACCATCTAGACAAGCTCCGGATGTGATGGTGGTGTTTGGAATTAAGAAAAAAGACCGTCCATCTTATAGGCAGTGGGAAGAGAACAATATTGCCCCTCAAGTGGTGTTTGAGATCGTCTCTCCGAGTAATAGTAAGGAAGCGATGACTAAAAAGTTTGAGTTTTATCAAACCCATGGAGTAGAAGAGTATTATGCTTACAACCCTAAAGGAAATAGACTCGAAGGGTGGTTGAGAAAAGGGGAGGTATTGGAAGAAATCACGCCGATGGAGGGCTGGACAAGTCCGAGGTTGGGCGTAAGTTTGACAACAGTTTCAGGAGAGTTACGGTTATTAACCGCAGAGGGAAAGCAGTTAGGAACCTATCTGGATGTGGTGCAAGAGCGCGATCGCGAGCGCCTGGAAAAGGAACGGGAGCGACTCGATAAGGAATTGGAGCGCCAAAGAGCAAATGCGGCTGAGTTAGAGCGCGATCGCCAACAGCAACGAGCGAATGATGCCCAAGCCACTATTGAACAATTACGCGATCGCCTACAGCAACTGGGAGTCGATCCCGATCGAATCTAACCTGAATTCGGGATAAACAGCGACTCTTTCCTCAGAGTGCGCTCCTATACGAGGGAGCGAC
>DDLS01000205.1 GCA_002340255.1 Cyanobacteria bacterium UBA2566 | reverse complement strand
ATTTTGCGATTGCTTCATTCCACTTCGTTCCATTCGCAATGACTGATCTCTAATGATACTATACTCCGTTACAGCGCTTTGCGCTGTATGTTAGCTAGGTTTCAGTATTGAACCTTGTCCTAACTGACTCTTTCTCTGCTATATTACAACAATTTGCGTTCTTATGTGGTACATTTCTATCCCCCCAACCCCCTGCTCTTTCTCAGGGGGATATAGGGGGATTTTTCTTGGATATAGGGGGATTTTTCTTACTGTATCTCATTACAGCGCAAACTGCTGTATCGGCCTAGAAATAAAAGGATAAAATCGGGTTTTCTTTATCCAGTAACCAGTACTATAAATCCGTTTTCTCGATTAACGGTCGAATATCATTAAGGTCAATATAGCGATCCGTCGCATTGCGCAGTTCCCTAGCAATCATGCCTTCTGTCGATACTACTGTAATATGGGTACTTTTGGAACGCAGCAACTCGATCGCTCGCTCAAAGTCCCCATCCCCACTAAATAAAATCACCCGGTCATATTGCTCGACGGTATTAAACATATCAATAACAATTTCTATATCTAAATTTGCTTTTTGGGAATAGCGACCTGAATGGTCATCATAATATTCCTTGAGGATTTTCGTTCGTACTGTATAACCTAAACTAATTAAGGCATCTCGAAATCCTCTTTGATCTTGGGGGTCTTTAATTCCTGTATACCAAAAGGCATTGGCTAAATCCATTTCTTCTTTGCCTGCAAAGTATTCTAAAACCCGTTTTGGATCAAAAAACCAGCCATTTTTTTGTTGGGCATAGAACATATTGTTTCCATCCACAAAGATTGATACACGATTTTTATATCCCATAAAATGTTTGTCCTAGACTATTTGAGGTGCATACGAGATCGTTAACGGTCGGCAAAGTAGCTAACCGTTCAAACACAAAACCCACCCCATCCAATTGGGCCATTTAGGCCTATTTTGGGGGGCACTATTGAGCGTTAAAGTAAAAAATTCAGGAGAAAGCTAGACCTGAAAATGGAGTCAATAGAATTGAGGGTAAAAATTGAGTTGTAAGGGTTTTAATAGAAAAAACAAAGCGATAAAGTCGCCTAAAAATCATACAAGAATAATGAGATATAATCGATTAGAGAAGGGTCTCTAATCTGATTTAAATCTCTAAATTCTGGTTCTATTATGACAGAAAGTCTTCGCTTTTGCTCAAGAGTTAGGAAATTCTGTGGCAATGGGGTGTTGGGGATAAGAACACCAATCACTCCAACTGCCAGCATAGAGTTTTTCTTGGGGTCTTCCGGCTAGAGCTAAGGAAAATAAGTTAACACAAGCTGTGACTCCAGAACCACAATATACCCAGAATTCTGAATCGACAGGATAGTCTTGCCATCGAGCTTTGTGGTAGTTTACGGATTGTGTCCATCCTGATTCAGTCGTAATCTCTTGCCACGGGTAATTAATCGCGCCAGGAATATGACCAGCTACCGGATCGATGGGTTCGGTTTTACCGATGTATCGGTCATAGGCTCTTGAGTCTACCAAAGTCACATCCGATCGCTCTCCTAATTGCTTAATGGCTTCACAATCAACAACCCAATTGGATTGAATCTGAGGAATAAATTTTCCTGGCTGTTTCGCTACGCTCGGTTCTTGACGGATTGGATATCTAGCTTCTTGCCAGCCATTCCAACCTCCATCTAAAATTGCAACTTGTTCGTGGCCTAGATAGCGCAGTAGCCACCAACAGCGGGAGGCAAAGGCCATACGGGAGTTATCATAGGCAACCACTAAAGTCTCGCCGGATTTAACTCCTAATTGAGAGAGTTTGGCTGCCAATGTTTCTGGATCGGGCAAGGGATGACGACCACCATGGGTTTGTACGGGACTAGATAAGTCTTCATTAAGGTGGAGATAAAAAGCTCCAGGAATATGCCCAACTTCGTATTCTTGTTGCCCTTGTTGCGGGTTGGCAAGGGAGAAGCGGCAATCAATAACGACGAGTTGAGGGTCTTCTAGGTGTTCAGATAACCATTGTGGAGTAACGAGAAGGGAGGGAAAGGTCATAATCAATTAAACATTAAAACTTAAAAATGGGTTTGGGTGGGGGTAAGTTCGCTTGTCGTGAGAGCAATGTTCAATTTACCGCGATCGCGGATTCTCCAGCAAGAGGCTAAGGCTGTTGGGGTGATAGCCTATTTCCTATTGCTAGAATGCCTATTCCCTGATGGATCAAATAATGCCTTTTACTCCTCAACCCACTGGTGATGGATCGTGGACATTCTTTTCCCCGGAATTTGGGGAACTGTTTCATTCCCACCACGGAGCGAAGCAGGAAGCGAAAAAGAAGTTTGTGGGACCGACTCGACTGGCGGAGCGATCGCCCACAGGTGAGGTCAGTTTGCTCGATATCTGCTATGGACTAGGCTACAATAGCGCCAGTGCCCTCGAAACTCTGTGGTCGGTGAATCCCCAATGTCAGGTGAGTTGGGTGGGATTAGAACTCGATAAACGGGTGCCAGAAACGGCGATCGCCCACCAATTCCACAAAAACTGGCCCCATCCTATTAACACCATTTTGCCCCAACTCGCCAGCACTGGAGAAGCCACCACGCCCCAATTTACTGGCACACTCCACATCGGTGATGCCCGCCAAACCTTAGCCTCTATCATTGCCCAAGGCTTCCAAGCGGATGCTATCTTTCTCGATCCTTTCTCTCCTCCCACCTGTCCCCAACTGTGGACAGTGGAGTTTCTGGACTTAGTCGCTCAAGCTCTCAAACCGGAGGGCTATCTAGCCACTTATTCCTGCGCTGCTTCAGTTCGCACCGCTCTCAAATTAGCTGGATTTCAGATAGGAACGACCTCCCCAGTGGGCAGGAAATCTCCAGGAACCTTAGCCCGATTTTGCTCTAACGATCTGATGCCCTTATCCGAGAAAGAACAGGAACATCTGCAAACTCGCGCTGCTATTCCCTATCGAGATCCTACCTTAGCGGATACGGCTGAAATGATTCAACAGCGCCGACAACAGGAGCAACAAACCAGTATCTTAGAGCCAAGTTCCCACTGGAAAAAGCGTTGGAATCATAGTGGGAGGGGGATAAGCGAGGATGCAGACAAATGAGGCATTATCTTTTACCTATTCCCTATTAAAGTAAACCCAATTTCTCTAAGACGGGTGCTGTCGAAACCACATGACGCTCTAACCCCAACACTTGGGGAGAAAGTCCCAGAGCTAAACCCACTAACTGGGGTAAATGGAGAATGGGTAAGCCCAAAGGTTGCTCAACCACCCGTGCAACTTCCGGTTGCCTGGAGTCTAGATTCAGGTGACAGAGGGGACAGGGAGTAACTAAACAATCGGCTCCAGCGGCGATCGCCTCTTGCAAATGCCCTCCTGCCATCTTAAACGACTCCGTCGTCGCATAGCTAGAAATCGGCCAACCACAGCATTGAGTCCTGCCCCGATAATAAACCGGACTCGCCCCCACCGCCTCAAACAAGTTTTCCATCGACCGGGGATCGTGGGGATTTTCCCAAGCCCTTTCCTGTCCGCGCAACAGATAACAGCCATAGAACGCCGCACAATTTAAGCCTTTTAGGGCACGACTCACCCGCTTCTGAATCGCCTCTAAACCATAATCAGCCACCAGTACCCAGAGTAAATGCTTTACTTGAGTTGAACCTTGGTATGGGCTACATCCCTGCTGTTTGAGCAACCCATTGACCTGTTCCATATAGGCTGGATCGTTCTCTTGAGAATGTTTTAACCGCTCATCCACATGGCCAATCACCCCCTGACAAGTGCTACAATGGGTCAAAAGTGGTAAATTAAGTTCTTCTGCCAAAGCAATATTCCGGGCATTTACCGTATCTTCCAAGAGTTGCGAATCTTCCTTAAACGTGCCCGAACCACAACAAGAAGCCTTTTTGAGTTCCAACAAATCAATGCCTAATGCTTTGGCAACTTCTCCCGTTGACTGGTATAACTCTCGACAAGCCCCCTGGGCAACACAGCCAGGAAAATAAGCATATTTCAGGGAGGAGGAGAGGGATGATGTAACCATGGGCTGTTCTCTATTCACACAACACAAGACCTTTAACACTGTATCGCTCTGGCAACCGACTAGGGTAATCTTCATCTAAAGTTAAGGTCCAACCCAGTCCCCGCGACTCCCGACTCCCGACTCCCACCAAAATCATCTCATGTACGGGCGGGTTTAACCGGAACTGAGACAAGAAACGATAAGCTCGTAAACCCGCCCCCTTTCCGATAAGATCAAAAAATGCTTAGAATGATAAGTTGCACAGTAAACCAGTTAAGCCAATTTATTAAGGAAGAAATTAAGCCATGTCAGAAACAACATTCGACAGAGTCCAAAAAATCGTTGCCGACCAGCTCGGAGTAGAAGCAGAAAAGGTCAAACTAGAAGCCAGCTTTACTGAAGATCTAGGTGCTGACTCTCTCGATACCGTAGAGCTAGTTATGGCTCTAGAGGAAGAGTTTAATCTTGAAATCCCCGATGATGCCGCTGAGAAAATTGAGACCGTCAAAAACGCTGTAGACTATATCGAAAAGCAAGGAACCCCTGCCTAAATCTGACTTTATTGATCGCTAACGAAAGTCTTTCGTCCTTTGTCCTTTGTCCAGATGGCAATCGACGAATGGCAAATGACGAATGACGCAAGTTTTAAGAAAAACCCATGACACATTTGGAACAAAAACGGGTAGTTGTGACCGGACTCGGAGCAATCACCCCCATAGGCAATACGCTAAAAGACTATTGGGACGCACTGCTACAGGGCAAAAGTGGGATTGGGCCGATTACCCATTTTGATCCGTCTAACCATGCTTGTCAGATTGCGGGAGAGGTTAAAAATTTCGATCCGCATGAGTATCTAGGGCAGAAAGAAGCTAAACGGATGGATCGCTTTGCCCAATTTGCTGTTTGTGCCAGTCAACAAACCCTTGAAGATGCTCAGTTTGAAATTACCGATTTGAATGCTCATCAAGTGGGTGTGATTATTGGTACAGGAGTAGGTGGAATCAAAGTTCTGGAAGAGCAACAAGAGACTTACTTGACAAAAGGCGCGAAGAAATGTAGCGCTTTCATGATTCCGATGATGATTGCCAATATGGCAGCCGGATTGACAGCAATTAAAACGGGAGCTAAGGGGCCAAACTCTTGTACTGTAACGGCTTGTGCTGCTGGTTCCCATGCTATTGGAGATGCTTTTAGACTGATCCAACAAGGGTATGCAAAGGTCATGATTTGTGGAGGTTCAGAAGCAGCGGTCACACCGTTGTCAGTCGCTGGATTTGCTAGTGCCAAAGCTTTGTCTACTCGCAATAATGACCCTAGTCGAGCTTCTCGTCCATTTGATCGAGACCGAGACGGGTTTGTGTTGGGAGAAGGAACAGGGATTCTGTTACTCGAAGAACTCGAACATGCCCTCCAGCGCCAAGCTAAAATTTATGCAGAAATGGTCGGTTATGGGATGACCTGTGATGCCTACCATATGACCAAACCCGTTCCTGGAGGAGAAGGAGCTGCTAGGGCAATTTCCTTAGCCTTAAAAGATGCTGGGATTACGCCCGATCAAGTCAGTTATATTAACGCCCATGGAACCAGTACCTCCGCTAACGATCCCACAGAAACCCAAGCGGTAAAAACGGTACTCGGCAAAAGGGCTTATGAAATTGCCATGAGTTCGACCAAATCCATGACGGGACACTTATTGGGGGGTTCAGGGGGTATAGAAGCCGTAGCCACGGTAAAAACGATCGCCGAAGATCGTGTACCGCCAACCCTTAATTTAGATAACCCAGACACAGAAAATGGATGTGACCTTGACTATGTACCCAATGAATCCCGGAAAATGCCCGTAGAGGTGGCTCTATCTAACTCCTTTGGTTTTGGAGGTCATAACGTGACCTTGGTCTTCCGTAAATATCGTTCCTAACCCTTGCACATAACCTCAATTGATTGCCCATCGATCCCCCTAATGGGAACATGGATGTAGAGCATGGGCTAATCCTAAAATCTTGAGATTAGGAGAGGTCTAATTTGTCCAGCCTCTGTACAACAGTATAACCAGCAAAGAACTATGGCCGTTGCAACCCAATCCGTTGAACAACTCTGTATTAACTCGATCCGCTTTCTAGCTATTGATGCCGTTGAGAAAGCCAAATCTGGTCACCCCGGCTTACCCATGGGAGCAGCTCCCATGGCCTTTGTGCTGTGGGATCAATTTATGCGGTTTAATCCTAAAAATCCTCATTGGGTCAACCGCGATCGCTTTGTCCTATCGGCGGGTCATGGGTGTATGCTTCAGTATGCCCTATTGCACTTAACCGGTTACGATCAAGTGACCCTAGAAAGCTTACAACAATTCCGCCAATGGGGTTCAATTACTCCCGGACATCCGGAAAACTTTGAAACTGAAGGTGTAGAAGTTACTACTGGCCCCCTAGGACAAGGGATTGCCAATGGAGTCGGTTTGGCCATGGCTGAAGCTCACTTAGGAGCTAAATTTAATAAACCAGATGCTAAACTGATTGACCATTACACTTATGTAATTCTAGGTGATGGTTGTAACATGGAAGGGGTGTCAGGTGAAGCCTGTTCCCTGGCTGGACACTTAGGACTGGGCAAACTGATTGCTCTTTATGATGATAACCATATCTCCATTGATGGTCATACCGATATCTCCTTCACCGAAGATGTAGGGAAACGATTTGAAGCCTATGGTTGGCACGTACAGCACGTTACCGAGGGAAATACCGGTCTAGATGCGATCGCCGCTGCTATCCAAGCCGCTAAAGACGTAACCGATAAACCCTCACTGATTAAAGTCACCACCACCATTGGTTACGGTTCTCCTAACAAAGCCAATACCCACGGAGTCCATGGAGCAGCTCTAGGAGGAGATGAAGTCCAAGCAACCCGCGACCATTTAGGTTGGACTTATCCTCCCTTTGAACTGCCCCCAGAAGCCCTCGAACGCTTCCGTCAAGCTATTGAAAAAGGGGCAAGTGCTGAAGCCGAATGGAACCAAACCTTAGCCACCTACAAAACAAAATATCCAGCAGACGCAGCCGAATTTGAGCGCATCACCTCCGGAAGCCTCCCCGAAGGTTGGGCCGATGCACTGCCGAGTTATACCCCAGATGATGGGGGAATGGCCACCCGTAAGCACAGCTATACCGTTCTCAATGCCCTTGCTCCCATACTCCCTGAATTAATCGGGGGTTCGGCTGACTTGGCTCCTTCCAATTTAACCCTCATGAAGGTCTCTGGAGACTTCCAAAAAGGCCAATACGAGAATCGTAACCTGCGCTTTGGAGTACGCGAACATGGAATGGGAGCAATCTGTAATGGGATTGTTCTGCACAAAACGGGCTTAATTTCCTACGGTGCAACCTTCCTAGTCTTTACTGACTATATGCGAGCAGCCATTCGCCTATCAGCACTCTCAGAAGCTGGAGTCATTTGGGTGATGACCCACGACTCCATTGCTCTAGGAGAAGATGGTCCAACCCACCAACCTGTGGAAACGATTTCCTCCCTACGAGCGATTCCTAACCTGTTGGTCATGCGTCCAGCAGACGGGAATGAAGTCTCTGGTGCTTACAAAGTAGCCATTGAAAACCGCAACCGTCCGACTTTGTTAGCCCTCACTCGTCAAAATGTTCCTAATCTTCAGGGCAGTGGCATTGACCAAGTGAGCAAGGGTGGATATGTGCTATCTGACTGTGAAGGGACTCCCGATCTAATCCTCATTGGTACAGGTAGCGAAGTATCTTTGTGCGTGAAAGCGGCTGAACAACTGAGCGCTGAAGGTAAAAAAGTGCGTGTGGTTTCTCTGCCTTGTTGGAAACTCTTTGATGAGCAAGATGAAACCTATCGCGAATCTGTATTACCGAAAGCCGTGACCAAACGGTTGGCTGTTGAAGCGGGAACGAGCTTTGGTTGGCATCGCTATCTATCCTCAGAAGGCAGTATGGTCAGTATTGACCGATTTGGAGTGTCCTCTCCTGGCGGTACAGCAATGGAAAAATTTGGCTTTACCGTTGATAACGTGGTTGCTCGGGCCAAAGCTCTACTCTAGAGCCAATGACCGGCTAAACCCAGTCTAACTTCCCATCAGGAAGAAGGAGATACACTCTTCATTTCTTCCTGGTTTCCCTATTTGCCTATCCCCTTATTGCCTATTGCCCTTTGCCCTCCAACTCTTGAGCAAGAATTAGGATAAAAAGAATGCCACAAGCAACCTGGGGACTGCTCCTCAAAGTTCTATCCTCCTCTGTCCTTATTTCTTTTGCCATTAAGTATGGTGGAAGTTGGCTTCCTCTGGCGGCTAACCCCATAAGTGCCCTAACGTTAATTCTTTTACCCACCCTGGTGATGTTAGTCTTATTTGCCTGGCGAGGCTTCCCTTAAATACTTTTATTATCCTTATTTTGTGCTAATGAAGAATAAGCCGGTATTCTAGAATTAGAGCGAATTATCCATGCAGATTATAATTCGTACTTAAATCTCTGTGCGATCGCTCAAACCGGTAGTCAAGGCTTTGATCTGGCTCCGGAATTAGCAAAAATCTGCCCCAGGAGGGAATTTCTCTCAGACCGTCTCGCTCAACGGCCTTTACCCATCCTCTTCTTCTGATCGGAGTCAACTAGCAGCGCCCATGTTTATTCTCAAACGGCAGGATGTTGAACTTTCCAAAATTCAGCACCCCAGCGCAGAACAACCCATCCCCATCCTTACCTATCAGGGACAAACCTATCGCCTGCTCAAAGTATTTGAAGCCCATCAAGCAGAAGAAGCCAAAGCCCTGTGGCGAGATTTAATTGACAATAAAGGGAAAGTCTCTGTATTGCTCCAAGAACCGGAACGTCATAGCGTTTGGGGTAAAATTCGCCTCGATCAAGGCGAAGAAGGCTCAAGTTCCGATCAGGCTCTGCCGTTCCTGTTCACTCAAGGTGTTTTTTTAATGGCTCAAGCGGTGGCGATCGATATTGAAGACCTGTTGGGACCCAAACAAGCCAAAGCATTTGAAAAAAGTCTGACTCACGTCTTTCAACAATGGAATTTACCCCATGCTGGCTCGAAGGAAACCATTGTACAACTGATCAGCATTGACCCTCTAGAAGATGGGTTCCCCACTAACGCTTGGAAAGAAGTCGATCTGAGTAATTTTTTGCGGGAAGTGCATCGCTTAGGCAAAGACTACTTTGGCAATACCAGTTTTGCTGTAGGCGCAATGGAAGTCTTAGACGATTTGTCCGATAGCGATCGCCAATCTTTCGTAGACTGGTTAAGACAATCGGGATTAGCCAAACTTTGGAAAGACTAATTGACTTTCATCTACCATCTGCCCATAATCTTCCCAATTTCCCCTAAGATGTCAATAATACCTTAAACCTGCTAACGTTGTGGTTTATCTCCAGCGGCTAACACCTGTCATGAGTTCAGGGAATTTCTATGAGTAGTTCTGCCCAAAAATCATCAAAATCGATCTTTACCACCCAATCCATCGTTTTAGCTGGAATCACTTGGGGAATCCTTTCCCTATTGTTTTTCCTCCTTTTCAGTGCTAACCCTCCCAACTGGTACTCTCCCCTAACCTACATTTTTGGATTCGTTAGCAACCTCGCAGCCGCTTTTCTGTGTTTTAGAAACTGGAAAAGTCCTCAAATTGTTAGCGGCCGGAGTGTGTGGTTGGGTATCGGACTTGGCATGTTCTTTTACTTCCTGGGAGATATCCTCTTTGGCATATGGGAACTGGTCTTTAACCAAAACCCTGCGGTGTCTCCTGGAGATCTCTTCTACATCATTTCTTATATTTGTCTCTCAGTTGGCTTGTTTTTAGCTGTTACCACCAGACGGCTTAATTTAGAACTGAAGCAATGGCTGATTGTGGCAGGAATTTTTCTCACATCAACATTACTGGCGGTTTGGCTATCGCTACCCGCAGGAGTAGATGTTGAGGCAACATCGGCTCAACCTGTGGCAACTCAAACCCAAGTAGCAGCCGCAGAAGCCCCAGCAGAAACGCCAGCAACTCAGAGTGCCCCAGAAATTGTGATTAAACTTGAAGAAACCCTTCAACCCCTAGAAAGTGTTGTCACTCTGCTTTACACGATTTTGGATGTGCTGCTCTTAATTGCAGCCAGTACAGTATTACTGGCCTTCTGGGGGGGAAGAACCTCTCAATCTTGGCGGATGATTGCGGCGGCGGCCTTTTCCCTCTATATTGCCGATATGTGGTTTAAATATGCGATCGCTCGCGTACCGGACTACGAAAGTGGTGGACTCCTAGAAATTTTTTGGATCTTTAGCCCCATTCTATTTGGGATTGGTGCAGCCCTAGAATTTGACTTGTCTACTCGCTCAACTCGTCGTAGTCGCAGACGAGGCTCGAATTAATTCAATCAAGTTCTATACAAATTTAGTTTCCTTTCTAGCCATTGATTGGGTATTGTGGAAAAGAGATCATTTTTACAAGTAACGACTTGGTGTTCTCTTGTTGTCTTGTCTACGGTGAAGTAGTCTTATGTCTCCAAGAAAACTAACAGAATCTGAAAAAGTCGATATCATTAAAACCTATCGTGAGACAGTAGAGACCACTTCAACTTTGGCAACTCGCTACAGTGTTAGTAATTCTACGATTAGTCGCTTACTTAAGGCCCGTCTGCCAGCCGCCGAATATGAAAATTTGGTGCAGCAAAAACGTGCTGCTGCGGGTAAAGGTAAAATGCCAAGTCTCTCAAATGTGAGTGAACCGGAGTCCCCCAAAGCTTCTCAACCTGAAGTGCAACAGGTCGATCTTCGTTTGGCTACTCCTGCTTCGGATGCAAAAGTTGATGCGGATGAGCAAGAGGATTTATCTTTGGAGAGCAAACCGAAAAAAGTGCGATCGCGTTTGAATGCAGTAACGGATAGCTCTGAGACAGTCATCCACCCTTCCATACCTGGCTTGAATCTGGTTAGCTCCGATCTGGATACGGAGAATGGTGAGGAAGATGAGCAGGAATACTATGCCCAAGCGAGTACCTTACGAGAATTGCTGGGAGAAGATTTAGATGAGGAAGATCTCGATGAGGATGAGGATGAAGATGACCTGGATGATGATTATTATGAGAGCACTCGGTTAGCTATCCCTGGGGGTATTCCGGCTAAAGTGGAGGTTCTGCCTCTCTCAGAAGCAGCTTTGCCCAGAATTTGTTATTTGGTGATCGATCGGGGAGCAGAGTTGATTACTCGTCCGTTGAAGGAATTTGCACAGTTGGGCCAAATTCCTTCTGCTGAGGTGAGTGAGCGGACGTTACCGGTGTTTGATAATCATCGGGTAGCGCGCCGATTTTCTCGCCGTAGTCAGAGGGTGATTAAGGTTCCCGATAGCCGTATGTTACCGAAAACTCGCCCTTATTTGTACGCGAAGGGGATTACACGGTTGTTGTTTGATGGCCAGGTGTATTCTTTAGATCAGAATTAATCCCATCTGGAAGGGTCTAGATCTTGGGGTTCAGAGAAGGGGGAGGTCTTGTTGCTCCTCCAAGGTAGAATCAGAAGACCAGCAAGAAGTCCAAGAGATGCACTAAAGGCTAAGAGGATGCCTACTGGGATCTGTACGGACTCAAAAAGCAGGAATTTGAGGGATACAGGGGTGGCATTCTGGACGGAGAGAATGGCGATCGCACTAATCCAAACACTAAGCAGTAGGGTTAGACTCAGATGACGGGCTATCATAACTAGAAAAAACAACTCAGGGTAGTGTCTGAATGGATTATATAGCGCTGGGCGCTGGTAATGGTAATTCGTCAGAAGTTAAGGGAGGTAATAGGCGATAGAAAATGTCCTAACTATCCTTTGCACTGCCATATCTTGACAATCGAGTGGGGAAATATCGCAAAACGTATCGTTTTTTATTGTTTTGTCAACACAGTGGCACGAATCTCTAAGGACAGGCTATTATCAGGATCTAGGTTTAGTTAATTGGTTATTGCGCGAATCAGTTATGGGTGAAGCGAAACGCCGTAAAGCTGCTCTAGGAGAACAGTATGGCCAGGAAAAGACCATATTACCCTGGTTACCAGTTACCCAATCACAAGCTGACCGGTTTGTCAAGTGGACAAGCACTGGAGCTTGGATTGGCATTGGGGTCATGATTGCAGTATGGGTAACGGTTCGATTTATTGGCCCCAGTTTTGGCTGGTGGCAAGTGAACTAATCATTCGAGGGAAAACCCGAGTGTATCTCAGAATACAGCCTTACCCAAGAAGATGCTCTTATGGTGAAGCGGAGTCCATTCGCGAGAAGGTTGGTTAATCCCTAGATCAGTTCTAAGAAATCTGAGAAAATTCTTAAGAAATTATAAAACCGTCTAGAATAGTGTGGTGAGTGGAGGGAAATAAAGGTGTTTATCCGATTAGCACACCAACATAGACAATTTGTCCAAGATCTGGTCATGAGCCTTCAGGCGTTGGCCATTGTCCTGGAGCGCCAGGGGTATTTAGCCTCGTGCTATACCTGTGGCGATCAAATGAATAGCGCATCCTTTATGGTGAGCTTAGGAGATAACCATCTAATTCGGTTTTTGGTTTCTGATTATGGGATTACCTGGACAGAAATGCGCGATGACCGAGAGCTGATGAAACTCGAAGGTGCAGAGGCGATCGCCCAACTTCAAGAGTTAGCCAATCTAGCAAAACGGGATAAACTACCCGAAGAGCCTCCATTAACAGGTGCGGTGCCCCAAAAGACAAAGTCTTCTGGAATGAAGGTTCTTCCCAGAGTAGGATGAGAAGATGATCAGTTGTATGATTGAGCGTACTGGTGGATTTTCCGCCAGGAAGTTTTTTGTGCCCTTAAGTGGAAGTGCGCTTCCATCTTAAAGAAATGGGTGAAAACTAATAATTTATCGTTTGTCTCTTCATTCTGAGGGTTTCGGGTGTGATAACTACCAGATCTGCATCCTCGAGATAGACTTAGATTCTAATACAATTTCTCTTTAAGCCTCCCATTCATCAATCCTTGCCAGACAATTGGCTCTAAGCCGATTATTAAGGGCATATTCAGATAGAAACGGAATCATCTAGCAAATCCAGTAGCTGTGCTTCTGTTAGTTGGGTGATGTTTAATCTTTCTGCCTTGGTTAACTTGGAGCCAGGGTTATCGCCAACAACGACATAATCGGTTTTGGCACTAACAGAACTGCTGACTTTTCCTCCTGCTGCTTCAATACGGGTTTTGGCTTGCGATCGCGTTAAAGTAGGCAGTGTCCCGGTAAGCACAAAGGTTTTGCCCGTCAGAGAGGTTGAGGAAGCCGCAGAAGTTGAGGGGGCAGCAGATAAGGATAAACCTAAGGCTTGTAAGCGTTGGATTAAGGTTTGATTTTCGGCAACTTGAAACCATTCAGCGATCGCCGCGCTCATTTCTGAACCAATTCCATATACACTCTCTAAGTCGCTCTCTGTGGCTTTAGCGAGTTGTCCGATAGAGGGAAAGGCTTTACATAAGAGCTTCGCGTTTGTAGCTCCCACATGGCGAATGCCGATCGCATACAAGATACAATGCCAAGGGCGAGTTTTGGAAGCCGAGATCGCCTGTACCAGCTTTTCAGCAGATCTCTGACCCATACGGTCTAACTGCATTAAATCATCAATCGTCAATTCATACAAGTCTGGGAGCGATCGCACCAACTCCTGCTCGACCAATTGCGCTGCCAGTTTTTCCCCCAAGCCGTCGATATCCAGGGCATCCCGACGCACCGCATGGATCAGAGCGCCGCGTAGAATTCCGGGACAAGAAGGATTGACACACCGGGGCACAGCTTCTGTTTCCACTCGCACCACCGGGGAATTACACTCAGGGCAAAGGGTGGGCATTTCGTAGCGGGTAGCTTCAGGGGGGCGCAGTTCCGGTAAAACGCGCACGACTTCGGGTATGATTTCTCCAGCTTTGCGGATAATTGCCGTATCGCCAATACAGAGATCGAGTTCAGCGATGCGATCGGGGTTGTGCAACGTAGCACGTTTGACCGTGGTTCCTGCCAGTTGGATGGGTTCGAGTTCAGCCACGGGGGTTAGCGCTCCTGTTCTGCCCACCTGCACCGTCACCGATTTAACGACTGTGGGTAACTCTTCGGCAGGATATTTGAGAGCGATCGCCCAGCGAGGGAATTTGTTCGTAAAGCCGAGTTGGGTTTGTAACGCTCGATCGTTGAGTTTCACCACCACACCATCCGTGAGATAGGGGAGTTGGTGGCGATCGGTTTCCCAGCGCGTATAATATTGCTCCACCTCGGTTAAAGAGGGGCAGAGGGTGCGATTGGGATTGACCTTAAATCCCCAGCCTGAGAGCCATTCCAGCGCTTCCCACTGGCTTTGGGGCAAATTTGAGGTTTCCGGCAAATGAAGGGTGTAGGCGAAGAAATCTAAGCGGCGAGCAGCGACAATTCGGGGGTCGAGTTGGCGCAGGGTTCCGGCGGCGGCATTGCGGGGGTTGGCGAAGGGGGGTTCGCCTGCTTCCGTGCGTTCCTGATTGAGACGGGCAAACACTTCTAGGCTCAGAAACGCTTCTCCCCGCACTTCGACGCGCTCCGGGATGGCTTCCCCCGTTAAGCGCAGGGGAATGGAGCGAATCGTTTTCACATTGGAGGTAATCTCTTCTCCAATCGTGCCATTGCCACGGGTTGCCCCCCGCACGAGTACCCCTTGTTCGTACGTTAGGGCTAAAGCAGAGCCATCAATTTTCAGTTCGCAGATGTATTCGGGCGGGGTTTCGGAGGGCATAGAACCCGCGTAGCGCATCCATCGGTCTTGCCATTGGCGAAATTCGGCCAGGTTAAAGGCATTTTCCAGACTGTAGAGGGGAACATGATGCTCGACGGAGGTAAACTGCTGTGCCGGTTGGTCGCCCACGCGTTGGGTGGGACTCTCCGGTACAATCAGGTCAGGATATTGGGTTTCCAGGTCTTGGAGTTGGCGATAGAGGCGGTCATAAACGCTATCCTCCATAATCGGATTATCGAGGACATAATATGCATAACTGGCTGTTTGCAACTGTTCCCGCAGCCGAGTCACCTGTTGCACAATTTCCGCAGAAGCCACAACACCTTACCCCATTGAGCGATGATTGATTTATTTTTCAATATTAAATGAACCTGAGCCGAGCGTGGGATAAGGAAAGGAGGATCGGGTAGAGAATGTGATAAACAACTAGCCCACTCCTCCCTCTTAAATTAAGCAAATTAAGCGTTTACAGGGCTGGGTTGCTTTTGGAAAAAGCGATCGCGGATCGAGTCTGCCATTTGGGCTGGCATTAGTCCTAAAGCCGTTTTCGACTCATCCGGTTTAGCATGATCCACGAGGATATCGGGGACACCCAAACGCTGAACGGGAACGACGATATTGGCATCCATCAGTGCTTCTACAATACCAGAACCAAAACCGCCGATTAAGCTGCCTTCTTCTAGGGTGGCGACGCGACCAATTTTCTCGGCTAACGGTAGAATCAGCTCCGTATCTAAGGGTTTAGCAAAGCGAGCATTAACGACAGTCGTTTCTACACCATGTTCGCTCAACAGTTCGGCCACCTGGAGGGCAGGATGCACCATGGAACCATAGGCAACCAGGAGTAAATCGTCACCATTGCGTAAGATTTCCCCTTTACCAATTTCCAGAGGTTCCCACCCTTCTTCCATTAGGGGTACACCATAACCATTGCCGCGAGGATAGCGCATGGCGATCGGACCATCGGTATAATCAATACCAGTAACAATCATCCGTTGCAGTTCTCCCTCATCTTTGGGAGCCATCAGCACCAAATTGGGTAAACAGCGCAAATAGGAGATATCGTACATCCCTTGGTGAGTGGGCCCATCTGCACCAACAATTCCCGCCCGGTCTAAACAGAAGAAGACGGGGAGCTTTTGGATACAGACATCATGAATAACTTGGTCATAGCCCCGTTGCAGGAAGGTCGAATAAATGGCAGCAACTGGCCGCATTCCTTCGCAAGCTAAACCCGCAGCCAGGGTAACGGCATGTTGTTCGGCAATGCCGACATCAATATATTGATCGGGTAATTTGGCATGGAGTTTATCCAAACCAGTTCCCGTAGCCATGGCTGCGGTAATACCGATAATCTTGGGATTATTTTCCGCCAGTTGAGTGAGGGTATGGGCAAAGACCTTGGAATAGGAAGGGGGTTTGGGCTTACTGGAAGGAATCGCCTTACCGGTGGTTAAGTTAAAGGGACTTTGGGCATGATAGCCGACTTGATCGTTTTCGGCGATCGCATATCCTTTTCCTTTAGTCGTCGCCACATGCACTAACACCGGTCCTTCAATTTGGTGTGCTTGCTCAAACGTAGTAATCAACTCCTGTAAATCATGGCCATCTACCGGCCCCATATAAGTAAAGCCTAATTCCTCAATGACTGCCCCGACTTTAGAGACTGCCAAGCGCTTCATCCCTTCTTTGACTCGTTCCATCTCTGGCGTAAAGGTTTCACCAAAGAAAGGAATATGCTTAAACTGCTCTTCTAAGTTATCTGCGAAAAACTGCATCGGCGGACTGAGGCGCATTTTATTCAGATACCGGGAAATCGCCCCCACATTAGGAGAAATGGACATTTCATTATCATTTAAGATGACTAATAGACGAGTATGGGGCAAATGTCCCGCATGGTTAATCGCCTCTAGAGCCATGCCCCCGGTGAGCGAGCCATCTCCAATAATGGCAGCCACCTTATAATTTTCACCCATCCTATCTCGTGCCAAAGCCATTCCTAGAGCCGCAGAAATGCTCGTAGAGGCGTGTCCAGCACCAAAATGGTCAAATTTGCTCTCGCCGCGCTTCAAATAGCCTGCAATGCCATCTTTTTGCCGTAGGGTATGAAAATCATTGTAGCGTCCCGTAATCATTTTATGGGGATAGGCTTGGTGACCCACATCCCAAACCACTTTATCATGGTCAAGATCCAGGGTTTGATAGAGCGCTAAGGTCAGTTCAACCACCCCTAAACCCGGGCCTAAATGACCCCCTGTCGCTGCGATCGTTTGCAGATGCTTTTCTCGGATTTGACGTGCAACTTGTTCCAACTGGGCGATCGACAGGCCATGCAATTGGTTGGGATGAGTGAGTTCACTTAAATGCATAGGTAAGGTGTCCTCATTTTTTCATAAACTTAGTTTTCCATACCTTATCCACTGTAAGTTATTAGAGTGCAGTTGTAGCCTCTAATAACTTACAGTAATAATTAGAAATCACTGCTCGCCCTATTGTTTTTTGTGAGGAGTTGTAAGGATGTCTAATCCTAAATTTCGTCTAACTTCTGTCTTAAATCCTTTGATGGGTGGGGTTTTGCTTACTGCTTTCAGTGCTGTATTGGTGCCACCCCAAGCGGCGATCGCCCGTAATGCCTTTCGGACTTGTGATTATGAGTTAGCCCAGATGGGGATTTCTCCAGAAGATCGTTCTAGAGCTTGTGGCACTGCCTTATATCCAAAAGATATTTCTGGATGTGTAGTAGGAATTGTCAATCGAAATGAGGACATCGATCCCTTAGAAGCCTTGTCCACCTGTCGCCAAGTGCGTCGCCCCTTAGATTTGGCCAGTTGTGTCACTGATATTAATCACATCGACGAATCTGATGCGATCGCTAGTACTGTACTAGAGACTTGTCGGCGTGCCCTTTTGCCCCGACGGTTTGCCCAATGTGTAGTCGGAATGGATCGGGAGATGGACTTAAGCACCCAAGAGGTAATGACTCATTGTATCGAAGCGAGAGATCAACCGAGAGGATTTTATCCGGATTTATCCAATGTTGGGCAACCTTTAGCTCCTACTCCCGGAGCGCCTCCACCCCTACAACCCATTCCTGGAATTGAACCTGATTTAGATCAATTGGGTATACCTAGGTGATAGGGAATGGGGAATAGGGAATAGGCAAAAGGCAATTTCCCCGTGTCCCCGCGTCTGGAGCGTCTCCCATTCCCCCATCCTCCCCAAGCTATGGCAAACTATATAACGGCAACTAAGCGATCGCGTGAGGATGTGAGAGCAACCATGAGTGAATTTTTAGATTATCTCAAACCCAACTATAAATATGCTTATGTGGCAACGGGGGAATTTAAGCCAGGTAAGTTTGCTGAGGCACGAGAATTGTATGAAGAGGCGATCGCTACCTATAGCGAGGGATTTGAGGGAGCCTACTTGCTACAAGAACCGGGAAGTGACCGAGGAATTGCGGTAATCTTCTGGGATCGTATTGAGGATATGGAAGCCAATAAGAGTGAGGCGAACGAAAAGATTTTACACAAGATGCTACCGTTGTTTGTTCAACCTCCGGTAACCACCTTTTATGAAGTCTGTAGTGAAATTAAGCCTAAATAGAGGCAGGATGTAGGGGAGAACAATTTTTCTCTCCTACAGCTACAGCATAGAAAAGGAGAGTTAGGATATTGTCTATTGCCTCTTGCCTGAAACAATAACCTCTAACTATCCTAACTCACTCCTTCTCTGCTATACACCCTATGAATACAACCAGAAATAGGTCACCATGGGAATCACAGTTGCCAGAATCAGCAACACAGCCACCCAAACCATAGCGTTAGAGTTCTTGGTTTCTTCTGCCGACGCAAACGTACTTTCTGCTTGAATCGTGTCTTCAACTAGGGGAGGGCCGGGATCGGGATTACCAGATAGAATAGCGGTTAAGCGATCGCCTGCGCCTAAAAAGGCTCGATTGTAGCGATCGCCACTGCGCAACGGCACTTGCACCGTTTCGCTCGACACACTCTCAGCCATCTCATCAGACAACAGATCCTGCGTTCCCTCTCCTGTCTGAATGGCTGAATTATTGGTCACTACATCCAAAACCAATAACACTTGATTACGTTGTTCCTCTATAGTGGGAAACCACTTTTCAAACAAATCATGGGTAAAGCTATCAATCGTTTCCCCATAATCTAAACGACGAATCGTTACCAAGCGCACCTCATTCCCTGTTTCTTCAGATAGTTCACTGAACTGTTTACTGAGTTTTCCTTCATTTAAGCGACTAATCACATCCGCTCGATCGACGATCCAAGTTGCCTCTCCTGCTTCCACCACAGGCATTTGATAAACCCCCGTAGCTTCTGCCAGTTGCGGATTCATCCACCCCAGCAACAGAGCTAAAATACTGATTAATAATCCCCGAATTGTTGTTTTCATTTTAAATATTGCCTCATTAAAATCCTATCTATCATTTTCATACAATTGATCCAAGGAAAGGGCAAAACCCGGTTTTTCCTCTTCCCCACTCATGGATGTACCAAATACACCGAACAGGGAACATGATGAATCACATAATTACTCACACTACCTAAAAACCATTCCGTTAGATTCGAGCGTCCCCGCCGTCCCATCACCACTAAATCTGCATTCCAAGACTGAGCAAGATCGCAGATAACGCGCCCTGGATTACCATAGGTTTGGGTCAATTCCGTTTCAATATCTGCTTGAACGGCTCGATCTTCAAAGGTCTTGAGTAACTCTAAGCTCTCTTGTTCAAATTTGGCCCATTGATCGTGATAGGATTTCACCCAATCCATACTCAACTGCCCTTCAATCCCTAAACTCACGATCCTCGGATCGGAAGGACTATCAGAGGATTGACTGGATAATACATGTAGCAACATTAACCGAGCCGAATAGGCCTGAGTCAAGACTAAAGTGTGTTCAAAAATGGTATGACTGGTTGGGCTGCGATCGAGGGCAACAAGAATTCGGGATACCATGAGTAATTGTTAATAGATAATAGGTAATGGGTAATGGGCTATCTCCACGTCCCCGCATCTGGAGTATTTTCCCATTCCCAAGCCCCCACCGTCTAGGGAAGGCGAGTGATCCATTGCACAAATAAAGCTCCAATAGTCAGAGTAACAGCAGTTTGTAGTAAATAAATAATTGTCCAGCGTAAAACTTGAGGAATCCCCATGAGCATGACCTCCAAGGTTAATGTAGGGTACAGGGATCGATCTCACCCTAAAGTTGGTTTAACGAAGGGATTGATGGGTTGATAAGGAGGTTTTTTCATAAGTGGTCTCACTGGTGGGTTGAAATGCACTCTGGGAGGACAAAGTTGCGATCCCTATCCGTAACACGGTTGATAGAGTCACTACGACCATTAAGCTCAGGGTGGCTGTTGGCAGAAGGGAGATGAGTTGGGGTTGATTTCTTTTCATGAGAGGTACTCATCAATTCCAGTGAGAGGCTTGAGCCTAGGTTACTGGAGGGAGGAAAAGAAACGCATCACCCATTAGCATCACCCAGTTGGGTGAATTGAGGATGATGGAGAGTAGATGGGAGGGCGATCGCCAAGTTCTGGTAATCAGCCTCGGTATTATAGACTTGGGCGCACACTCTCAGCAACCGATGGGGAATTCCTGGAAAGGCCATGATGGCGACTTCGATATGTCTCTCTTGGGAGAGATGGTTATAGAGGGGAAATGCTGCACCATCAGGTAAGGGAAGAGAGACCATTGAACCGAGACAAGATTCTGGGAGATTACAGGTAATGTTGAGCGTTTCACACAGTAAGCTTTTAGCGCTCAGAATCATTTGATGATTCTGTTGCATGAGTGCTGTCCATCCCCCTGGGAATTGGGTTGCTATAAAATCGATCGCCGTGGGGATGCAGAGATAGGGGGTAAAGTCTTGGGTTCCTGTCCAATCAAATTCTAAATGAAATCGAGAGCGATCGCTACGGGTCGAATTGGCTCCATGACTAATACTCAGGGGACGAATCCGATCTTGTTGCTCTGGTTTAATATACAAAAACCCTGCGCCTTTGGGGGCAAAAAGCCATTTATGACAGTTGCCACTGTAATAGGTTGCCTCTAATTCTTCGAGGTTAAGGGGAATTTGACCGGGAGCATGAGCGCCATCCACAAGTAATTCTATGCCTTGGGTTTTCAGAGCTTTGCCCAGGGTTTGAATCGGGAAAATCAAACCGGTCATACTGGCAATATGGTCGATTAGGACTAACCGAGTTTTAGGGGTAACGGCGGCTAAGATGCGATCGGCAATATCTTGCTTGTTTTCTGGAGGAAAGGGAATGGACACCAACACAATTTTAGCCCCAGTCCGATGAGCAACAAACTCTAGAGCATTCCGACAGGCGTTATATTCATGATTGGTTGTCAGCAGTTCATCCCCAGCAGCAAAGGGAAGTGAACGTAATACGGTGTTCACTCCAGTCGTTGCATTGGGAATTAAGACTAAGTTTGAAGGGTTTGCGCCTAAAAATTGGGCTAATCGGTTCCGAGCTTGGTCTAGGAGCGATTCTAGTTCATGCATGATAAACCCAGTGGGATTTTGCTCTAATTGTTCCCTTAACTGGGTTTGTCGCTCTAATATAGGGCGCGGACAAGCCCCAAATGCTCCATGGTTCAGGTAAGTTCGGTTGGGATCGAGTGTCCACCACTGCTTCCAAGGAGAGACTTCCTGAGTGCCTGTTGCATTCATGGGTTAAAAAAGGGTTGATTTTTTCAAACTCCCCAGGCCGGATTCGAACCAGCGACCAATCGGTTAACAGCCGACCGCTCTACCACTGAGCTACTGAGGATCACAGTTTCTTAATGTAGCGCTAAGACTAGGGGTTTGTCAAGGGGTTAATCCAACTTTTTTTTGGAGACGATCGCGATCGCGATGGGTTGCACAATTACCCTCTAAGATGGTAAGCCCATACGCCAAGCCGCTAAACGCTTTTGTGCTGTGGCATCCAGCCCACGGAACACAGAAGATCGAGAGACTTTTTTCTCGGTTTTCCGTTGGTCGCGCAGACCTTTTTGACTATTACTGACATCATGGGCTAACCGACTCGCTGACATCCATTCCGCTCCATATCCTACCACCGTCATTTGTTGAGCGCGATCGGAAGTGGCCACAATCAGGCGCTTTTGATATTTTTCAATCGAGCGACTAAATTTAGCACAAGCAATCTCAATATAAGAATCTGCCGTTTGGCCAAAATTGGTGTAATGGACACAAACTTGATGGGTAATCTTTTCCCGATGACTGGGAGAATGTTTGAGATGAGCGTCAAACACAATCCGGGTATCATAGCCCCGGAAGGAACCATAGTTAGTCAGCACTTCAATCAGTTGTTCGCGGGCAACGTCTAGTCCTTGGCGATCGCGGGTTGCTTGCAAATCGCTCCAAGCACCAATAATGTTATAACCATCAACAAATAAAATAGCAGTAGTTCTGGGTCGAGACATGGGTCTGGATCGTCAATTTTCAGTTCCGGATTTGAGCATATTAAGATAGTATAGTGGCATGATGCTGGAATAGTCCTGCTTAAATAGGGGTCTATAAACCCTCAATCCTCTATGGATAAAGGGTTTGGTAGATTTAAATTGAATGCAAGAACTCAAGCCAGAATCACTGTCAATCCAGACGGATTAAACCCTCAGTCAGTTCCTTTAGGAATCTTTTCTGAGAGTTTTCCCAATTAGTAACCGTGAAGGAGTGAAACGGATGAACAAAATAGCAGCCTTCATTGGTGCGTCACTCATTCTCCTAATGCCAGGACAAGCCTCTTGGGCAGAAGAAGCTCAAGCAGAAGGTCGTCCAGTTTGTGAAGCCGCTCAAAAACTTGCCCAAAGTCCTGAAGGCGCAGAACAAACCATTCGTGGCATTGTTCGGAGTATCGTTGGCGATATGGTCACCCTAGAATTAGCCGACGGTGAAGTGCGTACCGTATATCTTGACCGCAGAGAACGAGGATTCATCGGTAACATTTTAGGAGCTGATGTGGTGGTTACTCCCGTTTTCTGTAACCGAGTTTCTCTTTATCGGGAAGCCCCACCACCCGCTAGAGCCTTTACTATTCCTGCCCTGCCGCCCCCGGCTCCCCCACCGAGTCTTCCTCCCCTCCAGCCCCCGCCGCCTCCACCACCTCCCCCCGCTCCGTTATTACCTCAAACCTGGTAACCGGCTGCTGTATGGATTAATTGGAAGATTCTTCAATCTAAAGAACAAAAGCGAGGTGTTTTCTGCCTCGCTTTTTGTATGCTTTCTAGAAAGAGGGTTATTGCCCTGCGCTTAAAATTTCTGCCGCTGTCAAATTTAGGTCGGGAAAAGTCAGAGAAGTAATGGTTTGATTGCCTCGAAGCACTTCAACATCATATTCTCTATCGACAAGAGTGCAGATCGAAAGGGTCGGTTTCTTGGGGTTTCCGATATAACGGATACCTCCCAGACCGGCATAATCCAGAATCCAATATTCCTGAATCCCTAAAGCTGCATAGTCTTCGAGTTTGCGAGCATAATCATTTTGCCAATTACTACTAACCACTTCAGCAATGAATTTAATCGAAGTACCTCGTGTCAAAATCGACTGGTTTGCCCAAAGTGGCTCTCTGGACAATTCGGTGCGATCGATAATGGCAATATCCGGGCGAAATGCACTCATACCAGCATCAGAAGGGTGAAATAGACCACGCTGGAGGACAAGCCACGGTAAGCCTAGTCGGTCGATTTCAACACAAGCTTTTGTGGTGATAAAAGCAGCCACTTCTTCATGCTTACCGGTTGGCTCCAAGTCAAAAACTTCTCCATCAATTAGTTCATAGCGTTTATCACTGCCATAACAAGCTAGAAACTCATCAAAGCTTAGTCGCCCAGGTTTTATGAGTGGGTTAGTCGCAAGAGTCATCAGTTTTATCGCACACTAACATTGGATTGTAGGGTGGGCAGGAGAAGGGAATATATACTCAACTTCTGCCCACTCTACTGGGTGAGGTATGTTTTAATTCCCCTATCTCCCCATCCCCCACCTTCATCTCAAAACTTTACGGTTCAACAGTGACTCGGGTTCCCAGTTCCACTTTTTCATAAAGGGCAATCACATCCTTGTTAAACATGCGGACACAGCCATGGGAAACATTTTGACCAATGGAATCGGGATTATTGGTGCCATGAAAACCAACTTGAGTTTTTCCATCTGTCCAAAAACCAACCCATCGGGGGCCGAGGGGATTATCAGGACCAGGGCCGATTTTGTTTCCTGTCCATAAGCTTAAAAAGACGGGATCGACTTCCTTGTTAAACACTTCAAATTCGCCTGTAGGGGTTTCCCATCCCTCTTTACCCACAGCTACGGGATAGCTAGCCAGCTCTTCATCTCCTTTGTAAACATAAACTCGCCGTTCTCCAAGTCTCAGAACGAGATGCACTGGAGTTTGACCAGGCAGATATTTTGTTGCTTCTCCCAAAGCAGGTACTTTAGGTGGGTCTTGAATTAAGGGCAGTTCACTCAGGAGGGGAATCGATTCAGAGCTTAAGGGAACTTCTCCTTCTAGAGCCTGAGTCGGTTGCATGAATAAGGGGGAGAGAATCCCTAGGCTAATTAGGGTTAAGGGATGGATAGCTGAGAGTCTGGTTTTCATAGTGTTGCCTGACTTAATGCTGTAAGGTTAATCGATGGGAATTTTACGGGGTTAAGTTACCGAAAATTGTAATGGGTAGATCGGAAAATTTCACCCTCGTTTAAGAATTCAGATGGGTGGCCATCAAGCGAGTTCTGAGTCGCTGAGGGTTTCCTTGATCAATCACTTGGCCTTGGTCGAGCAAAAAAGCGCCATGACAATGGTCGAGTTCGTCGAGTCGATGGGTAACCCACAGGGCGGTTAAGCCCCGTTGAATTACCAGATTTTTGACTTGAATCACCAATTCAAGTTGGGCTTCTCGGTCTAGGAGGGCACTGGGTTCATCTAGGAGCAGAACTTTGCAGTGACGGGCGATCGCCCCAGCGATGGCGATCCTTTGTTTTTGGCCGCCACTGAGAGCGTAGATGGGCCGTCGTTTGAGATCAACCAGGTTGACGGCTTCTAGGGCTTCGTCAACTCGTTCTTGGACTTCCTGGATTGGTAATTTTTCTTCTACTAAACCAAAGGCAATATCGGCTCCTACAGTGGGCATCACCAGTTGATGATCTGGATTTTGAAACACAAATCCGATTGGAGATTCCAGATTGATCTGACCAGACTGAGGATGAAGGAGTCCCGCTAGAGTTCGCAGAAGGGTCGATTTACCACTCCCATTGGTTCCCAGAAGCATCCAAAATTCTCCTTGAGGAACTTCTAAGGAACAGGCTTTGAGGACGGATTGGCCGGAGGGCCAATCAAAGGAGAGATTCTGAACGTCAATTCCAGGAGGATTAGGGATAGCTCCAGTCATTATTGAGTAACGGCGAAGAATCCAGGCGGTCTACCCGAAGCGGCTGTGGTTCCCGTTTTCTCTGCTTTTTGGACAGCGGTGATTTCGCTGCTGAGAAGGGCGACTGTTTTTTCGGTTTGGCGATCGCACTTCAGTTCAATCACTTCAGATTCGGAAGAGCGCATGGCTTCTAGAATCTGGGCATAGAGTCCTTGAGCGTCTTCTTCTGATTTGCGCTCGACAGATAGAGGAATGGGATTATTCCTTAAAACAACATCAATCACATACATAGGACAGTTTTGTGAAGCAAGAATTTGACTTAGTCTAACTTTAAGTATCTCAGATTCTCCAATTTTTCCCATCTTTACCGTTGGTGAGGTCGAGGTCAGGATTGAAAAATCGATCATTTCCCTTATAATTATATAAAGAATCGTAAACTAGACGGGACAAAAAAGTCATTTTCTGCTTAGAGCAGTTTGCTCAAACGTCAGCTAGGACGCGATCGCAATGATTATGAAAATTTTGGAGAACATCACTTTATGACAATAGCAGTCGGACGCG
>DDLS01000109.1:53648-85971 GCA_002340255.1 Cyanobacteria bacterium UBA2566 | reverse complement strand
AAAAAATCGCTGAATTTTTTTTTGCCATCTAAAATGCTCAAAGCCTAGCATAGCCTTATATTCAAGCCTGTTGTCACCCCCTGAGGTTTGCCCCTCATTTCAGCAGATTAAGAAAGATGGCAGGTTTGTCCCCAAATTCCTTGTTTAGAAATGAGAGATGAAGGAAGACGACAAGAAAAGTTCAGATTGGGGATTATGTAGCAATTACCAGAGTTATTAACACCGAAAGCGACGAAGTAGCTTTCTATTTCGAGGACAAAATAAAACATGCCTCACCTATCGCTTCCGACTATGAGATTGAAGCCGGAATCAACCAATTCAAGAAAGTATTGAATTGGTTGATTCCGATAAAGACCTGTCAGGGATAATTTTCTCTAATTCATTGATTATTGCTTCTGCAATTTACCTAGGAACCAAAAGAGGAACGCGGCAATGACTGACTATAGAAGAGCCAAAATCTCCTGGGCGAACTTAACTACTGGACAAATCGCCAGCAGTCCCAAGCCTAATGGGGAATGGACTAAGTTTGATTCTCGATTTGAGGCGACTATCGCCTGCTATCTGGCGCAATGGTGTTTGTATAGGGAACCCTGGAAACTGATTAATAAACCAACCATTCGGCTTACTTCTGGTAGTCATATTCATCGGAGTTGGGTGTGCGACTTTAGTTGGCAATTTGACAACCTTAGGGTGCCTCCAATTTTTATTGAGGCAAAGGGACAATGTGACTTGAGGTTCAAAGACGTACTTTCATTACTTGATGCGAGGGGAGATATCTTGCCTCGATTAATTGTCGTTGCCCAAGACAAAAAGTGTCGGGAAACGATTAGGAGGTTATTTCCTGGTGGCTCGTTCCCTGAGATTGGAGTACTAAAAATTGAACTTTGGCACGTTCGCGATCGCCCCCATACACAAACGCTAGTCTAGTTTAGGCTGGCAATCGGTAAATGACAAAGCTTCTTCATCGAGATAACCGGCAATCGTCATTTCAATGACTGCCCAAACTGGATAGTCCATTTGTTGAGCGCGCCTTAAGAGTCCATCACGAATCGTTTCCAGTAATCTGTCTAAGAACACTTGTGCTACTGTAGACGAGAGGTGTTCGGCGATAGCGGGTTGAGAACATCTAAAGTTTGGACTTGCGTTCAATGATACCACCTCCCAAGAGGCGATCGCCCTCATACCAAACCGCCCCTTGTCCTGGTGTTACCCCAAACTGAGGTTCATCAAAGCGCAAATGTACCCGATTTTCCCCTAAAGGAACCACGGTTACCGGAACCGGTTTGGAACGATAGCGAATCCGAACTTCAGCGCGAATCGGACTATCCGGTAGCGCAATAGACACCCAGTTTACCCGACTCACCGTACACTCCGGATCGGCTGCACTGTCGCGGGTTCCCACAATCACCCGATTCATCACCGGGTCAAGATCCACCACATACAACGGTTCTGAATAAGCAACCCCTAAACCGCGCCGTTGGCCAATCGTGTAATGATGAATCCCTTGATGCTGTCCTAAAACCTTGCCCCCTTGGTCAACAATCTCCCCAGTCTTCTGGTTAATATACCGATCCAAAAACGACTGCATCGAGCCATGGGCTTCCACCAAGCATAAATCTTGACTTTCCGGTTTTTCTGCCGTCGTCAAATTAAACTCGGCTGCTAGGCGGCGCGTTTCTGTTTTCGGCGTTTCTCCCAAGGGAAACAACGTAGAAGCCAAAATTTCTTGAGACAGATCGTACAAGAAATAGGACTGATCTTTCTGGGGATCGATCGCCTTCAAAAGCTGATAGCGTCCAGACTGCTCATCAAACGCAATTCGCGCATAATGGCCCGTAGCGATATAATCAATACCCAGCTCAGATTTAGCATAATTAATCATCGGGCCAAACTTCACCGCCCGATTACACTGGGAACAAGGTAGGGGCGTAATTCCTTCCCGATAACCCGACACCAAATAATCAATAATATTCTGCTCAAACAACTCGCGACTATCGACGATATGGTGGGAAACCCCAAGCTGTTCGCAAATTTTCGCCGCATCTACCATACCTTCCGAGCAGCACTGTCCCTTCCCCTTCATCAACCAAAGGGTTAATCCCACAATATCGTATCCTTGATGATGAAGAACTGCTGCGGCAGTAGAACTATCTACTCCTCCAGAGAGTCCGACGACAACCTTTTTCATGGCAGCGACTGAAGCTTACTGTGAACAAAAGCATAATTGTTATGTACCCTTCTAAGGGTAACACCTCCATCCTTTCTCTGGAGGATCTGAATTTTTAAGAGACTATGAACAACCCAAAACAGCATTCAAGACTGAATCGAGTTATCCTTCTGGGGAGTTTGGGATTAGGATTAATGGTCAGCACTAGCGCTCAGTCCCAACAAGTCCCCTTACCCCCTCCTCCTCCCCTGAATGCCATACCGACGATTCCGGGTAATATCAATTCACCCTATGTAGCTCCGAGTGCCTACCCCTATCGGGTTTGGGTTAATGGGAATTCTCCCCTGTTATTAGAACAAGTTAAACAGCTTGTACCGGATGCCTTTATCCGGCAAATAGGTAGCCGCACAGTGATTCAGGCGGGTGCATTTGTGTCCGAATTCCAGGCTCAGGAGCGTTTGTCTTTGTTGCGATCGCGCGGTATTTTGGCTGAAGTCGTTTCCCTACAAGGGAACACCCTGGCTGGTGGCTCAAATTATCCCACCCCCAATTACCCCACCCCCATTACCCCTGCAAATACCATCAACCCCAACCCTCTCCCAGTCGCAGGTAAAGGTTATTATGTGGTCATTCCTAGCTCTCAAGAGGATGCTAATCTCATGGCTAATCGCGTGCGGCAAATAATTCCCAATACGGTTAATGTTGTAGCTAAACGCTCTCGTCGGGGAATGCATGTTGCCGTTGGTCCCTATGCTAACCGCAGCGAAGCCGCAGAAATAATGTCATTTTTACAAAATTCAGGATTAAGCAATGCTCGCGTTTATTTTGGTCGTTAACATCGAGTCTGTCTATGAGACCCCCAAATGATGATTTTTCTGGATCGGTTCAAGGTTGTTTAGGACAACTGGTCACTTACTTCGTAGTTGCTATTGTTCTCTTTTTTCTGGTCTTATTCGCTGGCAGTTATTTCCATACTACCTTTAATACTATATTAGTGGTTTGGTTGGGATTAATGCTATTTGTTTCTCTGGTATTTATCCTCAAAATGACTGAGGGTTAAGCTCGATTTTTTGTTAAGGGTGTTATTCAAATTATAAGGAATATATACTATGGGCTTAGGATTATTAGTCGATGGTCAATGGGTTTCACGACGGGAACAATCGGATCAAAAAGGAAATTTTATCCGCCCCCAAACCACATTTAGACATGAAATTACTGCCGATGGCTCTAGTGGGTTTAAGGCAGAATCTGGGCGGTATCATTTATATATTTCTTGGGCTTGTCCTTGGGCCCATCGCACAGCTATTCTTAGAAAGCTCAAAGGATTGGAATCTGCAATTAGCTTATCAGTCGTCGATCCAGAAATCGATCAAAATGGTTGGGAGTTTTCTGAAGCTTCCGGTTGTATTCCCGATACCGTTAATCAGGCTGATTACCTCTGGCAACTCTATTTAAAGGCCGATCCAAATTATAGCGGTCGGGTGACCGTTCCAGTTTTGTGGGATAAGAAAACCCATACTATTGTCAATAATGAATCTCGCGAAATTATCCGCATATTGGATACGGAGTTTGAACGATTCGCGGAACGTCAAATTTCATTTTATCCAGAAGAGTTACGGGATATTATCAATAGTACGATGGACACCATTTATCAGCCGATTAATAATGGGGTCTATCGTGCTGGCTTTGCGACGACGCAAGAAGCTTATGAACAAGGATTAACGGAATTGTTTGAGGCCTTAGATCATTGGGATCAAGTGTTAGAACAACAACCTTATTTATGCGGCGATCGCATCACTCAAGCGGATTGGTGTTTCTTTACCACGTTATTACGCTTTGATATGGTCTACTATGGTCATTTTAAGTGTAATCTCCACCCGATTACAGATTATAAAAATTTATGGAACTATCTGAAAGAACTGTATCAAGTGCCAGGAGTGACAGAAACTTGTAACTTCGATCATATTAAGCGCCATTATTATCGCAGCCATACGGATATTAATCCAACTAAAATTGTGCCTAAAGGGCCGATTTTGGATTTTGAAGCGCCTTACGATCGCAATGTGTTAATGCATTAGTGGGAGATGGGGAGATAGGGAGATAGGGGGATAGGGGGATAGGGAGATAGGGAGACACGGAGAAGGGGACATAGGACTTTCTTTAAATTCTAAAACCGAGTTACCATAACCTATTCCCCATAACCTATTCCCTATTCCCCATTCCCTATTCCCCATTCCCTAGCGCTTCGCGCTATAAACGATGACTCATTGCCGAAATCAAATTGCCGAAATTGTTGTCACTGCGGCTGAAATGCGAGCCATTGAAAACCGCCTATTTGTGGCGGGAATGCCAGTAGCGGCACTTATGGAAAAGGTGGCGGGTTTAGTGGCTCGCCGGATGATGGCTCAATGGAAAGCACTAGGGTTAGCCCCCACTAAAATTGGTGTATTGGTGGGGCCAGGTCATAATGGTGGCGATGCCTTGGTGATTGCTAGGGAATTGTATTTGCAAGGCTATTCGGTGGTAGTGAGGCAACCGTTGGCGAACTTAAAGGAACTCACTCAAGCTCATGCCGAGTATGGGAAAAATTTAGGCATTCCTTGGGTGAGTTTGGATGAATTACTGGCGAGTTGCGAGATTCTGATTGATGGCTTATTTGGATTTGGGTTAGAGCGTTCTATTTCGGGAGAGTTGGCAGAGCAGATCGATCGCATTAATCAATCCCAAATATTGATTTGTAGCATTGATTTGCCGTCTGGTATCCATACAGATACGGGACAAGTTCTCGGCTGTGCTATTCGCGCTGATTATACGTTCTGTTTGGGACTGTGGAAAGCGGCTTGTTTGCAAGATGCGGCAGTTGAGTATTTAGGGAAGGTGGAATGGATTGATTTTGGTATTCCGTTAGCTGATATTGAGACGGTTTTAGGTAACACTTCTCGATCTTATCGTATTACCAGAGAAGGAGCGATCGCCGGTCTTCCCCTTCCTCGTCCTCTCCTTTCCCATAAATACAAAGCCGGTCATCTCTTGCTGGTGTGCGGTTCAGAAGAGTATGCAGGTAGTGCCATTTTAACCGGTTTAGGGGCCCGCGCTTCTGGGGTGGGGATGCTTTCGATTGCCGTTCCCCACCGCTTAAAACCCCTGCTGGTTGCCCAGTTACCGGAAGCGCTGATTATTCCTTGTCCAGAAACCGAGACGGGGGCGATCGCCCAACTCCCCGATACTCTAAACTATCAGAAGTATCAGGCGATCGCCTGCGGCCCAGGAATCACGCGATCGGCTGAACCGATTATTCCCACTCTCCTCAATCTTCCCATCCCTGCGATCCTCGATGCAGATGGACTCAATATCCTTGCGAGTCTCGGTATGTCCCAACTGAACCAACGATCGGCTCCCACAATTCTCACGCCCCATACAGGAGAATTTAAGCGCCTCTTCCCTAATATTGACCCTAATATTGACCGGATAAAAGCGGTTCGCGCAGCGAGTCAACAAACCGGGGCGATCGTGTTGCTCAAAGGGGCAAGAACGGCTATTGGCAGCCCCACCGGAAGCGTTTACCTGAACCCCGAAAGTACCCCAGCCCTCGCCAGAGGAGGCAGTGGTGATGTACTGACCGGGCTGTTAGGGGGTCTAGTTGCCCAACTGCCCCAAGCCCCAGAAATGGCTACTCAGACGGCTACCTGGTGGCACGCTCAAGCTGGAATATTAGCGGCTCAACAGCGCACGGCTTTAGGGGTAGATGCCTTTCACCTTACTGAATACCTGAGCCAAATTCCCCTACGATGAAAAGGAATCTGCAAAAAGCCATCCATCAGGGAATAGAAACATCCTTCGTGAGTTTGAAGCGTGAAGAAATTCCGGTGGAACTGTTGCCAGAGCATCAACCCTTAGGGTATCAATCGGCGATCGCTCTTAAATTATCTTCCTATAGCGACCAAACCCCTCTTTATTTAGCTAAACAACTGCGGGAGTTCCTTTCCCTACAAGAGAACTTATTCGCATTTTCCCTTGCTGTTCGTTCTCCCGGTTGGCTGCAATTTCATTACTGCGATCTAGGTTTAGCCGAGCAACTGCAAGCCTTTTTGCTCACTACCTTGGTACTTACAGCGCCACGTGCTGCGACTGAGTACCCGGTTGAATCCCCAAAACGATGTAACACAACCCTATTCCCTAAGATCGATCCTCACTCCCCAGAAGTCTTTAGCTGGCAAGCTACCCATGCTCGCTGTTGTGCCCTCTTGCGTCTTGCTCAACATCAAGGGTTAATGAGCCTGGATGAGTCTACCTTAAAGATCGTCGAACCCGATCGCATTCCTTGGTTAGATGACGGACAATTTCAACTGGTTCATCCCAGCGAACAGACCTTAATCCGCTCCCTCTTGCATATCTGGGATACTCTCAATGACGATCGAGCATCCCCGCGCTTACCCTCCTTAACCGAAAAACTTAGTCAAGATCTTCTGAGATTCGATCGCCAATGCCGCATCTGGGGATCAACTTTAAAGCAAAATCGCCCACTTTCCCTCAGTCGTTTGGCATTAGTGGCGATCGCCAGAAAAACCCTCAAAACCTTACTAGAACAAGGATTAAACCTGATTGCCCCCCCAGAATTGTAGAGGATGCCACCAAAAAAATTTCTTCAAGGGATGACAAACCCAATTGAGTAAGCTATATTGACTATCGTGTGAGGAGCGAACCAGTAAGGACACCGAGACGAAACACGGCCAGTCGTCGGTGTCCTTTCTGATTTAAATCTAAAATTAAATCCCTTCAGAAGAATAACCGCTAAAATCAATCCTTGAATCCCGATCGCTCCTTGGTATCATGAGGGAAGTTTTGAAACGTAATTCCTGAGTTGATTATGGCAGCAGCAATTAAAAAAGGTTCAATGGTACGGGCTATCCAAGAAAAACTGGACAATTCCCTAGAAGCTTGTGCAAGTGATACCCGGTTTCCTCCCTACATTTTTGAAACCCAAGGCGAGATCATGGATATCAAAGGTGACTACGCCTTAGTCAAATTTGGTCAGGTTCCCACCCCCAATATTTGGCTGCGTGTCGATCAACTAGAGTTGTTCAACTAACAAAAACGAGAATTTGCCATGGTTAAATCTCATCAAGCGATCGCTCCGAGTGTCGGTATCATTGGAGCGGGAAAAGTCGGCAGCACCCTGGCGCAACGTATTGCAGAAAAAGACTTAGCTGACGTGGTTCTCTTGGATGTGATAGAAGGGATGCCTCAAGGGATCGCGTTGGATCTGATGGAAGCACGGGGAGTCGAGCGCCACGATCGTCAATTGATCGGTACCAATAATTATGCCGATTTGGTCGATTGCGATATTGTGGTGATTACCGCAGGGAAACCCCGTACACCAGGCATGAGTCGGGAAGAGTTGGTCAAAATCAATACCAAAATCGTTAAATCTGTGGTCAAAGAGGCCGTCCAGCACTGTCCCCAAGCCATCTTTATGTTAGTCACCAATCCCCTGGATGTGATGACCTATTTGGCGTGGAAAGCGAGTGGTCTCGACTCCAGTCGGGTTATGGGAATGGCAGGAGTTCTGGACTCGGCAAGATTTCAAACCTTTATCTCCCTAGAGTTAGGATGCTCGATCGCTGATATCCAAACTCTAGTCTTAGGAGGACATGGGGATCTGATGGTTCCCTTACCTCGCTTTTCCACGGTTCGGGGAATTCCTATTACCGAACTGATGGATCGAGCCGCGATCGATCGCCTCGTCGAGAGGACTCGCAAAGGCGGTGCAGAAATTGTGCAACTGATGAAAACTGGTAGTGCTTATTATGCGCCTGCATCCTCAGTCTGTCTCATGGTGGAAGCTGTATTGCACAATCAATCCCGCTTTATGCCGGTTGCCGGATATCTCCAAGGGCAATATGGTTTGAATGACATCTATATGGGTATTCCTTGTCAATTGGGATATCAGGGAATTGAGAAGATCTTGGAGTTGCCCCTAGCAGCGTCCGAAATTGCCGCCCTCCATGAGTCCGCTACATCCGTGCGTAAAGGCATAGAAATGGCTGAAAGTTTAGTGGGCTTTGATTAATGAATCATTAACACTTAGATAATGGGGAATCCGTTTTCCTATTCCCCATTCCTTTGTCATTGTATCATTCTGCTGGCGCAACCTTCACTATGGCGACTATCCCTCTTCTGTCACTTTTGGATAAAGGGGCGTGAAACCCTGATTCCTTCGTTAGCGATCGCGGGCTGTAATGACGGAAATTCGTACGAATTTCCCAGAGTGACAGAAGAGGGATATAACTCACACTGATGATTTGGCATTTAGATGACTTGCGTCCTACTATATTTAGGGGCGATCGCTGCCGACAAAAGCAGACTATTCTAAGAGTTTTCTATCGCTGGGCTTAACATTAGGGTTATGGGTGAGGTAGCCGCGCAGCCAGTCGCAAGCTCGAATCATTAGCGCGTCGAGATCGGCTACTACATCCCAGAGTTTGACGGTATCATCATTGCTGGCAGAAGCCAGAATGTGGCCATCAGGACTGTATGCCACTGTATTGACTACATCCTGATGAGCTTCTAAAGAATGGAGGAGATTGCCATTGTCTGCTTGCCAAAGTTTGACGGTATCATCATTGCTGGCAGAAGCCAGAGTCTGACCGTCAGGACTGTACGCCACTGCAAGGACTACATCCTGATGAGCTTCTAAGGAATGGAGGAGAGTGCCATCGTCTACTTGCCAGAGTTTAACAGTTCTATCGGCGCTGGCAGAAGCCAGGGTTTGACCATCAGGACTATATACCACTGCAAGGACTGCACCCCGATGAGCTTCTAGAGTATGGAGAAGAGTGCCCTCCTCAACATGCCAGAGTTTGACGGTATTATCAAAGCTAGCAGAAGCCAAAGTCTCGCTATCAGGACTGTATACCACGGCATAGACCTGATAGCGATGAGCTTTCAAAGAATGAAGGAGAGTGCCTTCTTCTACTTGCCAGAGTTTAACAGTACCATCGATGCTGGCAGAAGCCAGAGTCTCACCATCCGGACTATATGCTATTGCATCGATCCAAGCCTGATGAGCTTCTAAAGTGTGGAGGAGAATCCGCTCCTCGACGTGCCAGAGTTTGACTCTACCATTATCATCATCGCTGGCAGAAGCCAAAGTATAGCTATTGGGACTGTATATCACTGCATCGACTACATCCTGATGAGTTTCAAAAGTATGGAGGAGATGATGCATTTCTAAAGAATAGGAGAGGAAAATACGATCCTCCTCTACTTGCCAGAGTTTGACCGTTTTACCGCTGCTAGTAAAAGCGAGAATATCGCCATCAGGACTGTATGCCACTTTATAGACCAGACTTTCAGCAGTGGTGAAAGAATGAAGAAGAGTGCCATTGTCTACTTTCCAAAGTTCGATCGTATTATCGCTGGCAGAAGCCAGAGTCTGACTATCGGGACTATATGCCACTGCATTAACCTTATCCTGACGACCTTTTTGTTTTAAAGTCTGGAGGAGAGTGCCATCATCTACTTGCCAGAGTTTCACCGTTCCATCGTAGCTGGCAGAAGCTAGAGTCTGACCATCGGGACTATATGCTAATGCATTAACCTTATCCTGACGACCTTTTCGTTTTAAAGTCTGGAGGAGAGTGCCATCATCTACTTGCCAGAGTTTCACCGTTCCATTGTAGCTGGCAGAAGCTAGAGTCTGACCATCGGGACTATATGCTAATGCATTAACCTCATCCTGATGAGCTTCTAAAGTCTGGAGGAGAGTGCCATCGTTTACTTGCCAGAGTTTTACCGTTCCATCGTAGCTGGCAGAAGCTAGAGTCTGACCATCAGGACTACATGCTAATGCATTGACTGTACCCTGATGACCTTCTAGACGATTCTTTTCCTGAATGCGTTCTGTGAGTGTTTGCCGCAAAATCGCGATCGCTTTAGAACTATTATCCGGTTCAACCTCCGGTCGAGTTTGCCGGATTTCTTGCAAGCGCTTTCCGGCCTTGGCAATGGTTATCAGCGACTCTAACTGCTGATGCCGACTCCACTGTACCTCTGCGGTCATGCACAGCGCTTCTAAAATTTGCTTTTCCTTCTCCGTTTCATCTGCGATTTGTGTTTCTCGACTCACCCGAATAAAGGCTTGCACAGTCTCGCTTAAATATCCTAATTTTCGATATTTGTCCGCGCAATCTAGAGCATTGTCTAAGCGAGCACCCACCAGTAGATATTTGGATTGCCGTCCTTTATGCTCCCAAGTCGCAGCCTCTGTGCGGAGTTGTCGAATCAAGGGCAAATCTTGACGATGTTGGTTCAGCCAAGAGCGCAACTGCTGCCAATGACGTATGGTTGCTTCATGAGCCAAATCGATGACCACCGCACTAGAATCATTTTCATCCATCACGATTAAGCGAGATTTTGCCAGTTTGTCCAATACCTCATCCACCATAGTTTTTGGGTGGATATCGCTAACTAACTCTTGCTTTAGCACACGCCGTCGCGTATCTTCGGTTTCGTCACCGAGTTGCACCAACTCCAGAAAAATACGCCGAACTAATCCTTGCTCAATAGACGACTCGGCAAAAGACTCATAGACAGCATTGGCTTGCTTTTCCAACGCTCCCGCTACCTCACCGATGCGAGTATAACCGGCTAAGGTCAGTTCGTCGCTGGCATTGCCCTCGCCATAGCTCTTGCGCCAATCCTGCCATAACTCATACAGGGCATATTGCAATAACGGCAGACTTCCCGGTGCGGCTCGAATATCTGCCTTCAGTCGCTCCCGTAAATCCGCAGCCACCCGCAACCCCACTGTTGCTGCGGGTTTGGCGATCGCCTCTTCCAACTCTGCCTCCGTTAAAGGAGTCATATCCACCCGATTCGCCTTAATCCGTTCTGCCAAATTACCATCGGACTGTTCCAAACATTTCCCCAGAAAATCCGCCCGCAAAGTAATAACCAAGCGCAATTGACCTTCCAGCACATCCACCGTCTCAAACAAACAATTAAGAAAATCCTTGCGTTCGCGCTCCTTCTCCTCACTCCCGCGACAGAGCGAAAAAATTTCCTCAAACTGGTCTACGACTAAAACCAGGGTTTGCTCGCACTCTTCTCCCTCAATCAGTTCTCGCAAAGCCGTAGAACCGCGTTCCTGCAAATCATTGAGAACTTTCTCTCGTATGGTTTGGGATTTTACCCCTTCAAGAAAAATCCCCGCCAAACTTCTCAGAGGACTGTCCCCAGGTTTGATAATGCCTAAAATCTGCCAGTCTTCCGTACCCGATCGCCGTTTTCCCTGCTCGATTTCGTAGAGTAACCCCGCTTGCACCACCGAGGATTTCCCACTTCCCGACGGCCCCAAAACAGCTAAAAAGGGGCGATCGCAAATTTGACCCAATAACTCATCGGTCAGTGTCCTGCGACCAAAAAAGACCTTAACATCCTCCTCGGTGCGGTCAAAGGCATTCAAAGCGCGATAAGGGCGCAGATTGGGTTGTAACTCCGGTAATTCTTCCGTTTTTCCTCCGTTCTCCCTGGGAATCAAGTCAATGGGTTCTCCCGTATTGAGAAAGAGAGGACGTTGAGGATAAGTTTTTCGCTCATTTTTGAGATAGCGATTGACAAACGCAGATAAAGATAGAGTATCGATCCATTCGCCGCAATTTAATCCTCGCAAAAGTGCATCTGTCAACACCCCATGAGAACGACTTGCCAGCTCATAGGCCAATTCAATTTCCTGGGATGCTGCCACGAAACAGCGACTATAACCCCCTTGTTGTCCCGGATTTGCCTCGTTAACAGCAACGATTCCACCACTATGACAGCAATCCAACCAGATAATTTGTCGCTTGACCGGACTGTCTCGCAACAATTTACACAACTGCTCCAAAGGATAACCCCACTTATTTGCCTCTGGATCAGCATCACTGGTTGCCAAATAGCTGGTTTCTGTCAATTTGTCATAGAGACCGTGACCGGAATAATAAAACAAAACCGTATCGGCATAAGTCTCCCCTCTCGGCTTAAAATAACGAATTAAAGCTGTTTGCAGTTGTCGCAGAGAAACTTGGGTTTTCTTGCCTGTCTTCAGACCCTCATTCGCTTTATCCTTAATTCCTGGCAAGCGTTCCACCCGAAACGGCGCAAGACCGGACTCTAATTTTTGGGCGATCGCCTCCGCATCGTGAGCAGGTGCGTCTAAATTACTTAATCCCCTGTAGCTGTAGGTACTAATTCCAACAACGAGTGCATCTCGACTCATGCTCTATTTTAAATCAGCAGTTTTGCCTGTATTATACTCAAAACAACCCAACTGTCCACAACCAACCATCATGAAACTCGCTCCCCTCCGTCTTGATGACAATACCGTTATTTACATTGAAGCCACAGAAGACGTAGAAACTTCCGAGGTCGTTGCCAGCTTCTCAACGTCTGATGTAGCGGAAGAAGAGGAAGCACCAGCAACAACCAGAGGATTCAAAGAAGATTTTGAACAGCACATTACGGACTTGCAAAGTACGATTGTTACCTATACCAACTACAGCTTGGCCGCTTTCAAAAAAGTCAGAGAGAGTGCGATCGCCAATGTAGACAAAGTAACTCTAGAATTCGGAGTTGAAATTGGCGGCGAAATGGGAATTCCCTATGTGACCAAGGGAACAGCAAAAAGCAACCTCAAAATCCAAGTCGAGTGTTCATTTAAGAAAGATGAGACTTCTTAGCGCTATGTAGCAGAGAAAGAGTTGGTTAGGACTCCGGTTCAATACTGAAACCTAGCACCCATTCCCTATTCCCCATTCCCTATTCCCTAGCGCGCAGCGCTATAGTGACCCGATTTACCGCCGGTTTTTTCGATTAAGTGGATGGATTCGATCGCGATCGCCTTATCCAGAGCTTTGGCCATATCGTATAACGTCAGAGCGGCAATAGAGACAGCCGTTAACGCTTCCATTTCCACTCCAGTTTCAGCGGTGGTTTTGACCGTTGCCACAATTTGATAACCGGGTAACTGGCGATCGGGTTCAATTTCAACCTGAATCTTTTGTAGGGGTAAGGGATGACAGAGAGGAATAAGTTGGGCGGTTTGTTTGGCAGCCATAATTCCGGCTAGTTTAGCAGTAGCGATAATATCGCCTTTGGGGGCATTCCCCGCTAAAATCGCGTCTAAGGTAGCCGGTTGCATTCGCATTTGTCCACCGGCGATCGCCATCCGTACTGTTGCTGTTTTTCCGGAAACGTCCACCATCTGGACTTCTCCGGACTCGTTCACATGGCTTAACCCGGAAGTTGAAAAAATTTCTTGTGTCATGGGCAATAAGTGTGCTATATTGGTCTTCTAGACAGTTAAGGGCTTGTAGCTCAGTGGACTAGAGCACGTGGCTACGGACCACGGTGTCGGGGGTTCGAATCCCTCCTAGCCCGTCTAACTCAAATAAACCTGAGGAGGGAAATCTGATTCCCGAAACTGTGGCCTGTAGCCACGTCCTTACACATACTTTATACAAAATTACCATAACACCCCATGCTGAGGTATGGGGTAAGTAGGCCACAGAAATAGAGAAAACTTATGGATGGAAGCATTGCCAAGCGAACAAAGAAAACCGGAGAAAAAAGGCGGAATTCATTCCTATAAAAGTTGAAGTTGAGATGCGCTTATTTGAATGGAGACATTAAACTAAGCATAAATATCTAATCGAAAAGTGAGATTGTCCCATTTCTTTCTTGAGTTGTCTAGACAGACAACTCTATCCTTTTTTGGGTACGTTTGCCAAATTTCTTTCTCCGTGCGCTTTTCAGCCTGCTTGTCACCCCTTGAGAGCTATTTTAGACTCAGGGGTAATTTTCACCTCTCCCTACCGTCAGATTTTAGTCTAATTGGAGAATAGGGGAATAGGCAAAAAAGATATCAGGTATTCCCTTGAATAATGTACTTAACTGTGGTGAGAGCCTCTAAATTAATCAAACCTCGGCGCAGCCCTTTTTGATTAGACATGCCTAAAAATACAGTATTGCCTCGGGTGCGATAGCGATAGAATCGGGGACTAGCATTGATATAGAGTGAAGCACTGTTAATTCCTAGGGCAAATTTACGACTTTCGTTATAGGATTGAGTAACCAAACAGTTCGCATGGCCGCTGCTGTAAGTATTCATCCAGGCGATCGCCCCATCCAAATCTTCGACCAACTTAAACGTCACTACTTTTTCTAAGTATGCCTGATTCCATTCCTCTGGTTCTACGGGTTTTAGCTCTTCATATTGAGCCACTAATTCCGGATCGCCTCGCAACTCAAACCCTTTTTCCTTCAAAGATTTCCATAAAGAAGCGATGGCTGAGGAACTTTGACCTTGTTCAATTAATACCTTCTCAATCGCATTCACCGGATCGGGTTCGCTGGCGTGGGAATCAATAATTACATGACGAACCGTTTCCAAGCTACCGGAATTTCCCCAATATAAATAACAATTCCCCATAGCCGATCGCAAAACAGGTACAGTTGCCTGTCGCACAACCTGTTCTACCAATGACGGCCGACCATAGGGGATAATCAGATTAATGTATCGATCTTGGCGAATCACATCTCGAATGGGAGCGCCCTGTTCTGAGGATAACAAGATTAATGAATGTTGCGGTAAACCCACCTCTTCTAGCGCGACTTGTAAGGCTTCAGCGATCGCATAGTTCGTCTGGAACGATTCACTTCCCCCACGCAAAATCAAGCTATTCCCCGTTTTCAAGCATAACCCAGCGGCGATCGCCCCTAACTCCGGAAACGCTTCATATACCAAAGCCAACACCCCTAAAGGCATTCGCTGGCAATAGGTTTGTACCTCTTCCACTTGATAGGAGGCATTCATTACCTCTTGTAATGGATCGGGGAAATCTGATAATCCTTGTAGAATTTGAACAACATTTTGAATGCGCTCTGGAGTTAACTTGAGCCATTCTAAAATCAGATCCGGAACCGCCATCTCGCGAGAGGTTTCTAAATCTAAAGTATTCGCCTCTAACACTCGATCGAGAGAGTCATCCAAAACCTCTGCCATCATCTTCAGAGCGCGATCGCGGAGGGTACTGGACGTATTCGCTAAAATTAAAGAGGCTTCATGGGAAGCGCCCACATCCTCTAAAAGGTCATTGGATGAAGTCATGAATCAGTCATCTACATCAATTAAGAAGAGCGTCGATACACCAGCCATCTCATCAGTGCCAGCAACAAGAGCAACATCAAGGGAATGAATACCCACACCATGATACTCGACCCTGATGGCGCTAAAAGAAAATATAAGGATAACCATACAATGGGTAAGACTAAAATGATCAACAACCCCACGGGTAAGTAATATTCTTTTAAATCTGAATGAATGGCTATCCATTGCTTTCCTGTCCAGTACCAAGTTTTCTTGTAGGGGGAACTGGTGGACACCTGTTGTAGCACATAGCCATTTTCCTCAACCGCAAAAATTTTCTGACATCGATCGCATCCAAATGCTTCCGTGAGCAAAATCGGTTGCAAATGACCTTGACAACGGCAAGGACAAGGATAATCATGGGCGGTCAAATCAATTTTTTGAGCTTTTTTGGACTGCACAAGTCACCCGTAATCTGAATTTGAGATGAGTTGAGGATCTTCTCGATATTCAGCGAGAAGAGAATATTGGCTCTAACCCTGTTTATTGAATCAAAGCTTGCTATCCATCTAGTTTAGCCACAAAAATGAAACCGAATAACTCTTCCTATTAAAATTTATAAGCGGGTAACGCGATTCGAACGCGCGACATTCACCTTGGCAAGGTGACGCTCTACCACTGAGCTATACCCGCATCACCTTCCCAATTTACACAAAGATTCGCCTCTTGTCAAGAGGTTAGCCAAGATTTCTGGCGATCGCTTGTTCCACTTGGCTCAAGATCTTTTAAAGAGAGTATCCATTATCCCATTACTGCGCAAAGCGCTGTAAGCTATTTGAATCATCAAGAACATCTGTGTGGAGTGCCCGAACTTTGTCTGTAAAATACTTTTTTTTATCAGATGGATGGATTATTGGCCGCGTCTGGGAATTTGGAGGGATTTGGAATGAAGTCGTTTGGCGCAGAAAACCAGACATTGAGCCTCTCAATATGGGAATTATTGAGCATAACCAAACATTATGGCTTTATCGAGTAGAAGAGGCTGTACTGATGGTTGAGGTTAAACCCATGGCCGATGCTCCCAGTAACCAAACCATTGGCCAAGTCGTTCTCAAGCGACTGATTGACTCAGAACAGGTCATTAAGCGGCTTGGCCAAGCAGAAAGCATTGTCCATCGCTTCTCGGAAGGATAGGGGAATGGGGGGATAGAAGGACACATTAAAATGGAGAAGTATTTCCTATTCCCTAATTCCCTGACTGATGCAAGAAATCGATTCAACAGTCCACTAGCTAGAGAGTAGGGGAAGCCGGTAGATTACTAATCGCTCGTTGTAGACGAGCGACAGCCAGGTTGTAGCCTAAAATCGCTTGCACCTGGTTAAACTGGGCTTGAGTGAGGTCAGTTTCCGAATTAATGACATCAGTTTGTGTCCCTACCCCAGCTTGAAAACGTAGTCTAGCTAGTCGCAGGGCTTCTTCTGCTTGGGCTAGACCCACAATAGACGTTTGAATATTGTCAAAACTAGAGACTAATTGGAAATAGGCATCTTCAACTTCTAAGCGGATACGATTACGGTTATCGGCAAATTGTTGTTCCGCAATTTCTATTTCCGCTTCTTCAAGATCAGCTTGGGCCCGTGATAGTCCACCATCGTAGAGTGTCCAGTTGAGTTGCGCTCCTAGAGTATAGCCATCTCCAGTGCCTTGGGAGAGCAGAGGGTCATCAAACCATAATTTGAGAGCGTTGTAATTCGCAAATAAACTGACTTGAGGCTTTAACCCAGCTAACCGAGCATCACGTTGGGCTTCATTAAGTTCTCGCTCGATTAAACGTTGTTCTAATTCAGCGCGATTTTTATAGGCGAGGATGATACTCTCATTGAGGGAAAGTTGCCAACGACCGACGATTTCCACCGGATCGGCAGCAGAGACATCAAGGGTTTGGGGCAGATTCAAGATTTGGGCTAGGGTACGCCGAGCCGTTCTTAAACTAGCGATCGCCTCAGTCAGTCGTTGCTGTTCGTTTGCAACTTGCACTTGAGCTTGCAACACAGCAAATCGAGTCCCCACACCTGCCGTTTCTAAAGCCTGGGCATCTCGTAAACTGCGCTCGGCCTGTACGAGAGCCTGTTGACGAATCCGTAATTGTTCAGCCGAAGCTTGCAACTGATAATACTGTTCTGCCACATTAAGGCGGATTTGTTCCTCAATCACTTCGACTTGAAGCGCATTAAATTGAACTTGCTTTTCCGCTGCTTTAATATTGGCTGAACGTAAGCCAGAGGTCAGCAGGTCATAACGCACTTCTACCGTCCCCGTTAAGGAGTTCGTCGGAGAATCTGGATCGCCCAGGGCTGTGTCCGTATTACGGGCGCTAATTTCGCTATTGGCGCTTTGAGAGCGTTGCAGACCAGATTGAAAGGTCAAGGTGGGTAAGTTAGCAGCTAAAGCTTGTCTGAGTTGAGCTTGCGATCGCTCTAATTGTAGCTTGCTTTGTTGCAGCTCAATATTATTGCGCCGCGCTAAATCGATCGCCTGTTTTAACGTTAAGGGTTGAGTCCCTTCAATAGCTACTTCTGAGGGATCGGTGGGAAATAAAAGAGGGTTTGGACTCGGATCGAGATAGAGGGGAGCGAGTTCTGGACTTTGGGCAACATGGGGAGAAACTACGGTTTCTGGGAGTGGATTTTGGGTCGGATCGGAGCTTAACGCCGTTTGTAGACGACTCACCCAAGCCTTATCTTCTGCTGAGAGCTGTTGGGAATGCTCGTCAACTAGAAGGTTCAGGGTTTCCTCTAGTTGAGAATCAGCCACGGTCTGGCGATCGCGCCAGGTCGCATTATCGCCAATTGAGGGAGCTTCTGGGTTGCTCAATACTGAAGCGGGAGAAGGTTCAGATGGCGTTAAGGGAGTTTCCTCTCCTTTGACCTCATCTTCTGTAGGTTGTACTTCTCCCTCTAGGGGAGGTTGTGACGAGACCGGTTGTTGCTTCTCCAGAGAGGTCTGGGGTTCAAAAGATGGTTCAGGTTGACTCGTTTCTAAGAGCAGATCGCTAGCGAAAACCACAGCATTGACGCTAGGATTTATCACGGCGAACGCAGCGCCCACACTCACACCAATAAATTTCCGCAAAGTTGGCATAGTTCCTCAGTTCAATCCACAATCCCAGATCAAAAATGTCCTGGCTCAAGCAGAGACTCCATAAGCAGGATACTGGGTTACCTAGGAACTTGGCAATCGGTTTTCCCTATTCCCTATTAATGGTACAGTCATGTCAAGCAAACTAACCGAGTTGAAGTATGGTGTTCCAAAAGCGAGTCTTTTGGGTAAAACTTCAAGCAACACCTGGGAGCGTAGCTGAGTAGTTGAGTTGGGTCAAGACGAATCGCCAGCGGTAAAATGCGGGATTCAAAGTTCTACGAAGCCTAAAGGAAGAAAACCAACTCTGGTAGGAAAGGAGTAGTCCAACTGGTGAGGGCATTTTCCAGTAGGAGAGTAGCCGTAAGACGGGTTTCAGCTCGCCAGCTACGCCAGTATCCTAGAATCCTCTCGGCTTTAGCCAGAGGAGTATGTCAAAAACTGTGGTGTAAGCGAGTGAACAATATTCCCCCCGTTGATTTAACCCAACAATACCAAGCGATCGCCTCGGAGGTGGAAGCAGCGGTACTGGAACTTTTGCCTTCGGGTCGCTACATTGGTGGCCCTGTGGTGGAGTCCTTTGAAAAACAGTTGGCCCAAGCCGTGGGTGTAAATTACTGTGTGGCCTGTAATTCAGGGACGGATGCTTTGTATTTAGCCTTGCGAGCGGTGGGAGTCGGGCCTGGAGATGAGGTAATTACGACCCCGTTTACGTTTATTGCTACAGCAGAAACGATCGCTATGGTAGGGGCTACTCCCGTATTTGTCGATGTAGAGGAGGAGTCGTTTAATCTGGATCTGTCCCAAGTGGAGGCAGCCATTACTGAGAAAACTAAGGCCATTATTCCCGTACATTTGTTTGGCCGACCCGTAAATATGACTCGGTTGATGGCGATCGCCAAAACCCATAAGCTTAAGGTCATTGAAGATTGTGCCCAAGCTACTGGCGCGACCTGGGCTGGTTCTCCCGTGGGTAGTTGGGGGGATATCGGCTGTTTTAGCTTTTACCCAACTAAGAATTTAGCCGCTTGCGGGGATGGCGGAGCGCTGACTACTCAGGATTTGGCGATCGCCGATCGGGTGCGTCTATTGCGCGATCATGGGCGGCGCAGTGGCTATGTCTATGAGGTAACCGGGGTTAATTCTCGTTTAGATGCAATACAAGCAGCAATCTTAAAAATTAAGCTTAAGTATCTGCCCCAATGGAATCAGCAACGTAGGGAAGTTGCCTATCGTTATCATGAATTATTGGCATCAGTTTCAGGGATTGTACTGCCCCAAGAAATCGAGGGTGGGGAGTCAGTTTGGAATCAATACACGATTCGGATTAAGGGCCGACAAGAGCTAGATTCAGACTATCGCAATCGCATTCAATTGCGTTTACGAGAGCAGGGAGTGATCGCATCGGTCTATTATCCTCTGCCTTTACATCTGCAACCGGTTTATCAGGATTTAGGATATCAGCCCCATCAATTGGCGATCGCCGAGCAACTGAGCCAAGAAGTTTTATCCTTGCCCATGTTCCCCGAATTAACCTTAGAACAGCAAGAACAGGTGGTCGATTGCCTAAAAAACATTTTGTAGGGGCAGTTGGCTATGGGGAAGCCCCTGGTATCCTCTTTACATTCCTTAACAAAAACATAAGAAAGTTTGAAGTTTTTTGTACTATAGTTAAGAAAAAGATAAAAAGTATGATCCAACCTAGAAAAATAGAATTAGGACAAGGGTAAATAAACTTGCTCAAAATCCTAAAATTCGGATAGGTCGATGGTCAGCATTTAATAAAATCTATCGATAGCAGATAGAAATCTAAACGTTGAATAGTCAAAATTGTGATTATCAAGAGGCATCAGTTAGCGTGAAGCAACATCCACTTGAGCAGCTCAGGAGATACGACCCCCAGGCGATCGCCAGCTACTATAAATTTCGTCCCTGGCAAAGTCTCTATCGAATCGTGACTTTAGTCGGGGCTTTTTTAGGATTTATCTTCTCCCTGAAGTGGGACCAATTCAGGAACCAAGTCGAGCAAAATCGGCCCAAACGCGCCACCGAGTTGAGGGAATTACTCACTCACCTAGGGCCAACCTATATCAAAGTCGGTCAAGCGCTCTCTACCCGTCCAGATCTGATTCGTAAAGACTTTCTCGAAGAGTTAACCAAACTTCAAGATCGCCTGCCTCCCTTTCCCAATCAAACCGCCTTCGACATCATCGAGAGAGAACTGGGCGATTCGATCTCCCAAATGTACCTGGATATTTCTTCCCATCCCGTTGCTGCGGCCAGTTTAGGCCAAGTCTACCGAGGACGGCTTCATAGTGGAGAAGAAGTCGCCATTAAAGTTCAACGACCCAATCTAGTCCCCATTCTCACCCTCGATTTATACCTGATGCGATGGGCAGCCCGTTGGATTTCGCCCATTCTTCCTCTTAATTTAGGTCATGACCTGACTCTAATTGTGGAAGAATTTGGCATAAAAATCTTTGAAGAAATTGACTATATTAATGAAGGGAAAAATGCCGAAAAGTTTGCGGAAAACTTTCGCTACGATCCCCAAGTTAGAGTTCCGCAAATTTATTGGGATTATTGCGCCAAGAAAGTCCTCACCCTAGAGTGGATTAATGGCTATAAACTCACCAATACTGAGGCAATTCAAGAAGCCGGTTTAGATGCCGATAAAATTATTCGTATTGGGGTAACCACAGGCCTGCAACAATTGCTAGAGTTTGGTTTCTTCCATGCTGATCCCCATCCAGGGAATCTATTTGCCCTATCCGGCCCCTCAGGCATTGGGGCACAAATGGGCTATATTGATTTTGGCATGATGGATCAGTTAGATCAGACGGCAAAAGAAACATTAGTGGATGCCGTGGTGCATCTGATTAATAAGGATTATACGGAATTAGCCGAAGACTTTGTTAAGCTTGGTTTTCTAACTCCGGATACAGATATTTACCCGATTATTCCTGCCCTAGAAGCGGTATTTGGGGAGATCATGGGTGAAAGTGTTCGGGATTTTAATTTTAAGACGATTACGGATAAGTTCTCGGAAGTTATGTACGAGTATCCCTTCCGAGTTCCAGCTAAGTTTGCCTTGATTATCCGATCGCTAGTAACTCAGGAAGGATTAGCCCTGAGCATTAATCCCGATTTTAGAATTGTGGAAATTGCTTATCCCTATGTGGCTCAACGGTTACTAACTGGTGAAACCCCCAGTTTAAGACGACGCTTGTTAGAGGTATTGATTAAAGACGGCAAGTTCCGGTGGGATCGCCTAGAGAATATGATTGCGATCGCCCGCTCCGATAGTGGCTTTGATTTAATGCCTACCGCTCAGTTGGGTTTACAATACCTCCTTTCAGAAGAGGGGCAATATTTACGCCATCAAATTGTCTTAGCCCTGACGGAAAATGACCGCCTACACACCGAGGAAGTGCAACGACTGTGGCATTTAATTGAGGATGATATCCAGCCCAATCGCTTGCTCGATGCCGCTTGGGGGGCACTAGCTGATTTTTCCAGAGAGCGAGCCGCTTTACTGCTCCCTTCTGTAGCAGCCTTCACCCAATAAATCACTTTGAAAACCCCCTGCTTAAAAAGCAGGGCTGTTTCATTGATTAAACCCCCTATCCCCCCATTCCGCCACAGAGAGCGCGAAGCGCTGTATACTCCCTAGGAACACCTTTTATCTCAATTCCACCCAGGAGTAGCATTCGTGTACTATACTGCACAACCCCCTTACGCTTTATTAATTATTGGTTTACTGGTTAGCTTAACGTCAGGAACTGCATTTTATGCGACGTTGACTGAATCAGCAAAACTCTGGTCATCCCAATCTTCTAAGTATGATATCACCCAGCTACAGGGACCAAAACTGTTGTTTCCATTTACGGGAATTTTTGCCGGTGCTTGTGTATTTTTGTCTTCGGGGTTGGCAGTATTTGGCTTTCCCACGGCGATCGCCTACTTAATCTCTCTCCCCGTTACCCTGTTCGTTAGTGGCTTAGTTTGGTCTCAACTTGGTCAAGTACTGATCCAACTGCAACAAGGTGGCTCGAAAGCCTTAGATCTAGACTCCTGGGGTTAGACTGGCACGCTTAATGAGGGTAGGTTGGGTTGAATAATAGTGAAACCTAACCATGTCTCACTGGTGTTGAATTTACCGCAAGCGAACCTATTCATATTGGCGATTGCTGAAACACTCCTCAACCCAACCTACACGACTCAAGATATGAAGATCGGTTCACCTAACCTAGAGTTGCGAAGAATGTTCTGGCTCAATCATGAAGACCTATTCTCAAAACTTCGTGACACGGTAGTGTGGGATGAGAGTATGAAGACTCGGAAAACAGCCAGCTTTGGAGTGTCCTACAACTATTCACAGATGACCTATCCAGAAACTCAAATGCATCCCGAACTAGAGCCTGTGTGTGCGGCGATTTCGGATGTACTTGGATTTACTCCCAATAACGGTTTGCTCAATTTCTACCCAGATGGTAATGCCTCCATGGGTTTTCACTCTGATACTGCCCAGGAACTAGCTCCAGGCACTGGGGTGGCCATTCTATCACTGGGAGCGAGTCGAACCATTACATACAAACTTAAGAAAAATCGAACAATTCAACACAGTTATCGCCTAGACAGTGGTGATTTGCTTTATATGTCTAATGAGGTTCAAGCCGACTGGCTTCATGGAATCCTCAAAGAGCCTGATACCGGCTCTCGTATAAGCATAACATTGAGAAAGATTGCTATCTAGTCAGGGAATTGTAGAACGGTATTCCACAGAAAAGAGAATCACTATAATTGGATAATCGATCAAAGTAGATTTACCCATTAACTTGCCAAAATGAGAGGAGTAAACTCATTGATTGTTAAGTTTAATCTCAATTTCTTGATTGAGATTCGGCGATCCTATATATTAAAAATATGGAGCTAAAATAAAGCTTCATTCGGCAGATCAAACAGTCTATTTCTATTAGTTTGAGAGGTAAAACACTGTTTCACTATCATCTGTCTCTCCAAGTACAAGCTGCACCCAATCGGTGGCTGGTCTTTCCTTAAAGTGAGAAAACTGGGAGTTAAAAAGTGGAGTTAAGTTCGTTTTAAGTTAACCCATTCTCCTCCAGATAGACTTAATCTAAGCAAGGAAGGTTTCAGGGAACTATTCGGGTGTAATTGTGCTTTTAAAAGTAATCCAATCAAAAAAAATAAGCAAGGGAATTCCTCGATCCGCTACAATCGATAGGTAGAATTATCCCTTTTGAAAGCTTATGGCCATTATTGCGCTTAAGGCTTGGTATCTCCAAGAATACGAACCGATTCCAGAATTAGAAAAACGACCTCCAGACATGCGGTTGAGCAAGCAAAGTTTGCTCAAGTCTGCTCTGCGGGCTGATTTTCTCGAAGATAGCGAAGAAATCAAGAAATCCATTTGGTTTCAGCGATATTTACAAGGGGAAACCATTGAGTTTTATATTGAAGGCAGTGGAGGCTATGCCATCTCCAATATTGACTTAACCAGTCATGAAATTTACTTTACCAAACAGGAAGTAATGGCTCATCTCGATCCGATGCTCTTCTTCTGCTATCAGCAGGAAGAGGGAGAGTCGAGTCAGATCCTCAAGGAAGCATTAGAAGAGACGATCGCTGATTTAAATCGGCGATCGCGTCTAACTCTAACGCTAGAATCTTCCCATCGTCCCAATCAAGCCCCCATTCGTCTCAATAATCCCTTGATGCGTCGCATTCGTAAAAGCTTGCTCTTCATTGCTGATGGGACTCCAGTGACTCAAGTAGACACCGAAGAGGTAACCCATCTAATCCCCAGTCCCTATGTCTGTGTGGAAATGGGATATGCTCTACAAATTAAACGACCCGAACAAATCTTACTCGCGCAAATGGAGAGATCGGAGTTTCCGGGGCAATTTCCCTTTGATGTGTCTCCCCAAAACCGTCTATCCTTTCAATCAGCACAAGATTTAAAGGACATTCTCCCGACAACTCTAGAAACTTTACTAGAGCGTTATCGGTTATTAAAGTAACTCGGCCAGGTGAGTATTGAGTATTGATGGCTCTTTGTACTCTCCGTGGGGGAATGGGGGTGTGGAGGAGTGCAGAAATGGAAGCTTTCTCCAAGTTTACGGCAAGAACACAAAACAAGGTCGTACTACAACCTATTCCCTATTCCCTATTCCCTATTCCCTATTCCCTATTCCCTAGTCATCAAATCTTTGATGAGCTTCAATAAAACTGTGGACGCGATCGCCATAATCTTTCAGTAAGCTCTCCACAATCTCTGGATCGCAACCATCAGCCACAATATCAATCATTGCTTCCCCCGCATCTGGCAAGATAAGTACCCAATGGTGACCATCGGCGGAGATGATTTTTACGCCATCCACCAATTGCAACTGCTCTGAAGAATGGGTTTCTACCAAATAGCGCATTACTGCCCCCTTCGCCGTCCAAGGACAGCGAAGAGTTGTCATCTGATGGGCAATGGTGGGGAGTTTCGAGCGCATCGTGCCCAAAGAAATATCCTGTAATTTCAACATCTCCATCAACTTGGCTGTCGCAAACATGGCATCAAAACCGGGATGGAGTTGGGGAAAAATAAAGCCCATATCCCCACTTCCCCCTAACACCACATTAGGATTGGCATGACACGCTTCCATTAAAGCGGCTGGATTTGACTTGGTGCGAATCACTCGCCCTTCATGACGACGGGCAATTTCTTCCACGGCACTCGAAGCATGGATCGGAACGACTACCGTTCCCCTGGGATGAGCCGTTAAGATCATTTGCATCATCAAAGCGGTGAGTATTTCCCCTCGGATCGCTGTTCCCGTTTCATCAATTAAGACAAACTTTTCCCCATTTGAGGATACTTGTACCCCCATGGTCGCTTCCAGGGCACCCACAACTCGGCCTAATTGATTGAGTAACCCTTCTTGGTCGTCCAGGGAGAGGGGTTTGGGGTTTAAGCTGGCATTGAGAACCACCGCATCACAGCCAAATTTAGCCAGCAGTTGGGGTAAAACTGCGCCGCTGACGGCAAAAACGTAGTCAATCACCACTTTGGAGGAAACGGTTTCGATCGCCTCTAAATTGAGGTGCTTCTCAAAGGCTTCCATATAAATTTGCAATGTCTCTGAGGTATAAGTGACATTGCCAACTTCATAAAGGAGCGATCGCCGCATATCCTCTTTAAAGAAACAGCCTTCAATTTTCTTTTCCTTGGATTTAGAAATATTGATACCCTTATGATTGAGGAATTCAATCAGGATGGAACTCCCCCGCTCTGGGTGCAAACGCACATGAATTCCCCCTTCTACTCCTAGGGTGGGAATCACAGTGCGAACAATGGGAATCGCCTTATTTTCCAGGTTTTGCACGTCTACGCCCACTGACATCAATCCTGCCACCAAAGAGCGGGTCACCATGCGGGAAATACTGCGCTGATCGCGAGATACTGTGACTTCAGACCCTGGGGACAAGGTTGAACCATAGGCAGCTCCGAGTTTGACCGCTAATTCTGGCGTAATGTCAATATTGGCTAAACCCGATACTCCCCGCTGTCCAAACAGGTTACGATGGCCGACATTACCCCAAATCAAATTCAGATTTAAGATCGCTCCGGCTTCAATTCTTTTATTCGGCCAAACCCGTACTTGAGGAGAAACCCGTGCTTCTTCTCCTACTGTAGATAGGGAACCAACGATCGCTCCTTCTAAGATATGGGCACGACGGTCGATCCGGGTTCCTCGACCCACGACACAAGCTCTCAGATGGCTTTCATCACCGATAATAGCCCCGTTCCAAATAATCGGCCGTTTTAACGTGGCGTGGGAGCCAATGGTGACATTATCACCAATAATGGTTCCTGGTTCGATATGTACATGGCTACCAATACGGCAGTTATTGCCAATGAGCACGGGGGGTTCTATATTTACCGTGGGATCGATATAAGTATTTTGCCCAATCCATAAACTCGGCGATCGATGGGGATAAGAGACTTCTAAGTTCACTCGTTGAGCTAAAGCGCTATATTGGCTTTCCCGATAGGCATCCAGATGGCCAACATCACACCAATACCCCTCAGCAATATAGCCATAAAGAGGTTTTCTTTGGGCGAGTAGAAAGGGAAATAGATCTTTAGAAAAATCTGCTTCTTCTTTGGGGGATAAATAGTTTAGGACTTCCGGTTCTAGGATATAAATTCCCGTATTTACGGTATCTGAAAAAACTTCACTACTTGAGGGTTTTTCTAGAAAGCGTTGAATTCGACCATCAGGCCCAGTAATCACTACGCCAAATTCTAGGGGATTGGGAACACGGGTTAAGACTAGAGTGGCAATCGACTTTTTTTGAGTGTGAAAGGCGATCGCCGCACTTAAATCGAAGTCCGTGATACAATCGCCACTGATGACTAGGAAGGTTGACCCCAGCAACTCAGATACATTCTTGACACACCCAGCGGTTCCTAGGGGTTGCTCTTCCTCAACTGCATAGGTCATTTGGATACCAAACTCCCGCCCATCTTGGAAGTGACTGCGCATCACATCAGGTAAGTAATAGAGTGTCGTAATTACTTCGCGAATGTGATGGTGTTTGAGTAAGCGGACAATATGCTCGGCGATCGGTCGGTTAAGGACCGGAACCATTGGCTTTGGAAGCTCGCAGGTTAAGGGTCTTAGCCGGGTTCCTGAACCCCCTGCCATCAGCACTGCTCTCATAAGACGCTCCTCTGGTTTAGGGAATAGGGAATAGGGAATAGGGAATAGAGTCTGCTGTGAGGAACACAGAACCAAAACCAAGTCATGGATGAATTCACTAAACTTAATAGTAGTGACGATCAACACTTATTACAATTTTGCTAAAACTGTAGCATACTCTCACGATCCTAAATGGATACTGACTGAATGTACTGAATTAGGAGCGATAACCAGATGAAGCTATTGATTGTTTTGGGACTCATCGGCTATGCGATCGGAGTTTGGAAGTTTTGGAAAGGCTATTCTCGGACAAATTTTACACCAGGATTGATGAATAAGGTTCTCCTCTCCTTGGGTTGGCCGGTGCTGGTGTTTAATGGTTCCTATCGCCGTAATTTTAGAAAGGCTCTGAAATAATGAACCATTAATCGTTAATAATTATGGGTAATGGGTAATTGGTAATTGGCGATCGCCCAACTCCCCATTCCCGGTTTCCTGTTTCCTATTCCTTCATTCCCTAGATATGACACGCTTAAGTAATGCTTCAGGTTTTGGATTACAAAATTTCTCTACAGAGGCTCTGGAGGAGCAACTAGCGGCGGTGGCACTTCGGTTTAACCGCCAATACCGAGGAGATGCTTTTGAAGTTCCGCCAGAAGTGGAAGAGATGCCGATTTTTCGGCAATGGATGAGTGGGGAGTTAACCCCGAAGATTACGTCTGAGTTTTGGCAGGTGTGTAAGCCGAAAAAGGGGCAAAAGTGCCTGGATATTGGCTGTGGGGTGAGTTTTCTGATTTATCCTTGGCGAGAATGGGATGCCTTTTTTTACGGTCAGGAGATTAGTAAGGAGGCTTCCGAAGCCCTAAATTCTCGCGGCCCTCAGTTAAATTCCAAGTTGTTTAAGGGAGTAAAGTTGGGGCCGGCTCACCAGTTAGATTACGAGCCAGGACAGTTTGATTTGGCGATCGCCACGGGATGGAGTTGTTATTTTTCTGTAGACTATTGGACACAGGTTATGGGCGCTGTGAAGCCGGTGCTGAAATCTGGGGGAATGCTCGTGTTTGATGTCCTAAACCCAGAGGTGGAATTGGCGGAAAATTGGGCCATTCTAGAGACCTATTTGGGGGCAGAAGTGGCTCTAGAGCCTTTACAGGATTGGGAAAAAGCGATCCGTGCAGTGGGAGCAAAGGTGGTTAAAAAAAGGGAGGGTGAGTTGTTCCATCTCTATGTTGTCAAGTATCCGTGAGGCGATCGCCCTAAAATGACTACAGTTTGGTTGATTGGGGGGACTTCAGAAAGTCGCCAGTTGGCTCAAGGGTTGGTGAAGCGAGGTGTGGAGTGTGTAGTAACGGTAACGACTGAGCCAGCAAGATCCCTTTATGCAACTTACCCTGGGTTAACGGTATGGGTAGGGAAGTTAAAGGGATCGAGTTTAAGTGAATTCACTCGATCTCATAATGTAAGTGTTATTTTAGATACGAGTCATCCTTGGGCGGTGAAAATTTCCCAACTGGCGATCGCCTTTTCAGAATGCTCTCAAATCCCCTATTTGCGTTATGAGCGACCCCCTGTAACTAATCATTCTAGCTCCAGTCATATCCTGACCTTAGACAGTTTTGCCACCCTGGTGAGTGGGAAATATTTGACCGATCAACACGTGTTCTTAACTGTTGGATATCAACGCTTACCCTTATTTCAACCTTGGCAACACCAGGCAACATTGTTTGCGCGAGTACTTCCTTCTGCTAAGTCAATTCAGATGGCTCAGGAAGCGGGATTTACGAGCGATCGCCTGATTGCCATCCGTCCTCCAATTCCTGAAGCTCTAGAGTTAGCCCTGTGGCAACATTGGCAAATTTCCCTGGTGGTAACCAAAGCATCAGGAGATGCAGGAGGAGAAGCCATCAAGCGTCAACTGTGCGATCGTTTGGGAATTCCATTAATTACAATCGCTCGACCGAAAATGACCTATCCCCAACAAACTGAGGATATTGAGGAGGCGATCGAGTTTTGTCTATCCCATGTCATATAGTGCTGCGTGCTAGGGAATAGGGAATAGGGAATGGGGAATAGGGAATAGGATTGTGGTACATGGCTTTGGGGGTTCAATACTGTACTCCATAACAGCACAAAGTGCTGTCTAGCGCTACGCGCTAGGGAATAGGATTACTCCATTGCCATAGCAGAGAAAGGGAGCGTTAAGATATTTTCTATTACCCATTCCCCATTCCCCATTCCCCATTGTTATAAGAAACCGGATTTCTTCAAGAAACCCGGTTTCTGTCTTGCCCAATCATCCCAAGATTTAGGATTTAGAAATTCATTTCGGCTGCTTGGACTTTCTCGAATTGTTTCTTCTTCAGAACGAGGAAGATTTGAGTAATCATAATCAGCACTAAGAAAGCAATCATGCCTTGAATACGAGTAGCATCTTGGAGAACGATTTCCGTATCAATTTGACCAAAACCACCCACATTGGGATTATTGGTTAAAGCTTGTCCGGCCGCTACTTCGTCTCCTTCAGAAACGATTAATTCAGGGCCAGCAGGAATATTGGTTACGACAGCATCTGCATCAGCCGGTTGAATGGTAACTTCATAGCCGCCATATTCAAGTTCGCTAATGCTAGAGATCGTTCCAGCGACGGAAGTGGAAGAAACCGTATTGTTGGTATTGTCTCCAGCGGGATAGACTTGACCGCGACCTCGGTTTCCACCGACATGAATGGCATATTTACCATAGTTGATGGATTTATCGGCTTTGGGATCGGGAGAGAGAACAGGGAAGACAATTTCTTGATGGTCATCACCGGGAAGAGGGCCAACCAGAATGACGTTTTCTTGGTCTGCGGTGTAGGTTTGATAATAAATGCCTTCGGTCTCTTCTTTGAGTTCTTCAGAGAGCCGATCTTCAGGGGCAATTTTAAATCCTTCAGGCAGCATTAAGACGGCACCGACATTGAGACCGCCAGGGCTGCCATCACCTAACACTTGTTGTACGCTAGTGTCGTAGGGGATGTTAACGACAGCTTTGAATACGGTGTCAGGGAGGACGGAGTGGGGAACTTCGACTTCGGTGGGTTTGGCTCCTAGGTGGCAGTTGGCGCAAACAATGCGACCGGTGGCTTCACGGGGAGTGATAGGAGCGGTTTCTTGGGCCCAAAAGGGGTAGGCTGCTGCGGGTTGGGGGTTAATGAGATCGGAGGCGGCAAAGATAGAGATTGCGGCGATCGCTACTAACACCAACCTGCGCCAGGTTGTTAAGACAGAACAGTATTTCATCAGTTATGAACAGGATGTAAACTTTATAAATTCAGCGCTTATGGAAATGGAAGAGGGGAGTTATGTCCACCAGGGGTCTTCATTGGTGCGGAAGTCTGTTTCTTCCCAGTTGCTGAGAACCACTTTATCGTCAGTGATATCGGCATGGGCTAAAGCTAAGGATAAGGGTGCGGGGCCGCGAACCACTTTACCTTCCGCATTATACTGGGAACCATGGCAAGGACAGATAAACTTGTTTTCACTTGCATTCCAAGGCACAACGCAACCCAAATGGGTACATACTGCGTTGAGTCCGTAGCTGGCTAAGGTTTTATCTTGTTGAACGACTAAATAGGTGGGGTCTCCTTTGAGTCCTTGGACGAGGGAGCGATCGCCTGCGGGATGACTGGCTAAATATTCGCTAGCTACCACATCATTACCAGCCGCGTCCTTAGCGGTTGTCCCGCCGCCAGCACCACCACTAGAAGGAGGAATAAAATAGTTGACAACCGGATAAAGAGCGCCTAGAGCGACTCCGGTTGCGGAACCAAAGGTTAAGAGGTTCATAAATTGCCGTCGTCCCATATTGGGGACATCCGCCGATCCAGAAGCTTGAGTCATCAGTTGTTTTGTTAATTGATTCACTTTCTCTTTAGTGTTTGTAGGAGGTAGTGCCCCTACTCTAAAGATGACCGCTTAAATTTTGGCCAATCCTCAGTTTACACTTTGTATGAGAGCATTATTACATTTTTTAACACCCGTTTGCGGTGAGTTTTGAAGAATTTGTCCTTTGAGGATCGGGAGCAGAAAAATGACCGGAGAAGAATTACATCAATTGTTACGGAACAAGTGGGGACGCTCTTACGATATGCAAATCCGTAGAAGCCAGGGGAAAATCTTGGTACAAATTATGTGGAAATATTTGGAGCAAGCGTCGTTCCCTTGGTCTGCGGATGAATATCTCGACCATCTGAGCCGTATTGCTTTGTATCTTCAAGACTGGGGAGCTACGGAGCAATTGCGGTCTTATATTGAACAGACTAGCGATCGTCCCCGTTTGGGTAAGGCCTTGACGTTGATCCTGGATTTGGGCGATCGCTCTTCAGAATGGATTTTGGAGGACTCTTAACGGATTTCAACGATCTTAGAGAAGTTTTGTAAGGTTGTGTGAAGTTTTACGGATTAATTGCTCTAAGCGATCCTGAATCACCATACAACAGGATAAGAGAGTTATATTAACCTGACTTTAAGAAGATGACTATAGCAACTTCGACCCCTAAACCGGAAGCCCAAACCCGAACTCGTATTCTGGCAGCGGCACAACATCTATTTGCTCGCAAAGGATATGATGGCACAACAACACGGGATCTGGCTCAAGCGGCGGGGGTGGCGGAAGGAACTTTATTTCGGCATTTTAGTAATAAGAAGGCAATTTTGTTGGAAATTGCGACTCAAGGCTGGATTGATATTTTAACGGATTTGCTCACGGAGTTAAGCGAAATGGGCAGTTATCGGGATATTGCCCAAGTAATGCGACGGCGAATGATGAGTTTGCATCGCAATGCCGATCGCATGAGAATCTGTTTTATGGAGGCTCAGTTTCATCCCGAATTGCGCGATCGCATTCAAGCCGACGTAATCGATAAAATGACGGATGTGGCAGAAGCATTTTTTCAAACGGCAATGGATCGGGGCGTTTATCGCCAGATGAATCCTAAAATTGTCGCTCAGGTCTTTTTGGGCATGTTTGTGATTGCCGGATTTAGTGACAAGACCATTATTGAACCCGACGCATCTCCCCAGTCCATGCGCGAAATGGCTGAAGGGATGGCAGATATCTTCCTCCATGGTGTGTTGACGAATGGATAGGTTTTGGGGAATGGGAGATAGGGAGGATTCCCCATTCCCTATTCCCCA